>JACMKY010000173.1 GCA_014379925.1 Cytophagales bacterium
AAACATGGCTTGGATAGTTTTGCAGCAGAATGATGGCCTGCCCCCGAGGTGAAACTGAAGCATCGATTCGATTAAAAAAGGATGGTTGGTTGACGTCCGCTAGCATTACCGCTGCCAGCATTGTAACCACCCTGCTTACATCGATAAGGGTGCGCCTTATAAACTGCTGATAGCCGCAAGGAAGCACTAATGGCAAGGCGATACCTCTGCTATTCACCCTTCTTCTACCCTTTCGTCCGCTTGTCGAGTTTGCGGTTCAGTTCGAAGGCGGTACTGATGAGGCCCAGGTGGGTGAAGGCCTGCGGAAAGTTGCCCAAGTGTTCACCCCGGTGCCCGATCTGCTCGGCGAAAAGCCCCAGGTGGTTGGCGTAGCCCAGCATCTTTTCGAAATACAAACGGGCCTTCTCGACGTAGCCCGACCGGGAGAGGCATTCTACGTACCAGAAACTGCATATCGAGAAGGTCCCTTCCTCGCCGGCGAGCCCGTCAGCGGCGCCGCGATCGGTCCGGTAACGATACACCAATGTATCACTAACTAGCTCCTCTTCAATCGCTTCTAATGTAGACAACCACCGGGGTTCGTAGGGATTGATAAAACGGACCAGCGGCATTAACAGGGCGGCGGCATCCAGCACGTCGGAGCCTTTGTACTGCACAAATGCCTTCTTTTCTTCGTTCCAGAAGTTCTCGTACACGTCTTGGTAGATCTCGTCCCGCACCTTACGCCACTGGTCAACCGGAGAGGGAAAGGAGCGATGTTCGGCAATCCGCAGGGCACGGTCCAGGGCCACCCAGCACATCACCCGCGACTGCAGAAACTCCCGCTCTTGGTTGCGTACTTCCCAGATGCCGTGGTCGGCTTTCTGCCAGTTGTTAGCCACGTATTCGACCTGTTGCTCAATCTTTTTCCAGAAGGAATACGTAATCGGGCCGCCGTATTTGTCGTAGAGGTAAATCGAATCAATCAGCTCCCCGTAAATGTCGAGTTGGAATTGCCCCTGGGCGGCGTTGCCAATCCGTACTGGGAAAGATTTTTCGTAGCCTTCCAGGTGCGGCAGCGTAGTTTCTTCCAGCTCGGAGCTGCCGTCCACTTTGTACATCAGTTGCAGGGTCTCCTTGTGGTCGGTGATTTCGGCCAGTTCTGCTTCAATCCAATTGACGAAGCCAGCCGCCTCTTCCATCAGGCCCAACCGCAGAAACGCATACATCGTGAAAGCCGCGTCACGCACCCACGTGTAGCGGTAATCCCAATTGCGGATGCCGCCCATTACCGAGGGCAGCCCAAAGGTAGGCGCCGCCACGGCCGATCCAAACTGGTAAGAGGTAAGTAATTTCAGCGTGAGAGCCGAACGATTCACCATTTCCAGCCAACGGCCCGCGTATTTAGACTTTCCGATCCAGTCTTTCCAGTAATTTACGGTTGAATGAAAACTGTCAGTGGTATAATGGTGCAAGGCTTCTTGCCAGTTACGGGGCGCTTCCGCCGAGATGGCCTCCAACACAAAATGCGCTTCCTGTTTGGGGCCAACCGTAAAATAGGCGTACACGTCTTTTCCTTCAATGGTCATAGGGATGTTACTCAGCAATCGGAAAGCCGTCTGGTCGGGACCCAGGCTGGTAAACACTACTTCGAACGAACTGCCCGTAATGGTATGTTCGGCCCGTGCGTAGTCAAAGCGGGGCTGGCAACGCATCCGGAGGGGGATTTCGCCGCGGGGCACTGTTACGGTGCGCACCAGCACACAATTCTTCTCCTCGCTCTTAACAGGCATAAAATCGGTAACTTCGGCTACGCCTTGTTCGGAAAGAAAACGGGTGAGCAGCACAGCCGTGTCGGGTAGGTACAACTGCTTGTAATCCATCTCCTCGAGTTGGGGCCTGATTTCAAAAAAACCGCCTATGTTGGCATCCAGCAGGGCGGCGAATACAGTCGGGGAATCGAACCGGGTGAAACACATAAAGTCAATTGACCCTTCCGCGGAGATCAGTGCTACCGTGTGCCGGTTGCCAATAATGCCGTAATTGCCGATCGGCTGGTATCTTTTCTTTTTCATAGGTATACGGGCAAAATTTCCCTACATCGGTGAATCCTCTACCGAGTCGGGCAGTTCCAAAACCAGTTAACGAGAAAAAATGAGCACCCTCGAAAGCAATGACCGCAACAGTAAAGCCTCGGTATCCGGCCTCAGCCGGTGTGTACGGAACTTACCGTAATTCTGTTATTGATCAGTAGCTACCCAATTGGCCACATTGCAACGAGCACCCGTTGAAACGCCTAAAGGTACAATAGCGCTTTCTATCTTGCCCAACTGCTACATTGCCGATAAACTACCTAGGAATACGATTAGGACTGTTCAGTGTAGAAGGGCTAATTAAGACTGGACTGGACCTGCTACATTTACTTGGCCATTGAGTTAAGACTCATCTAACTTAGTGAACCATGAAAACAAGGAGAGCATACGACGAGGAGTTTAAAAAAATGGCGGTGGACTTGGCACTCGCCAAGGGTTCTGTGAGAACCACCGCAGAGGGATTGGGCATTACCCCGTGAATCCCAATTCGGTGGCGTCGGGAACGATCAGGGTCACCACTAGCTCATTCCAACGGATGGCCCCAAGTAAGCAAGGAGCAGCAAGAAATCCTGCGGCTGAGAAAGGAGCCGGTCCGCCTTTCCGCTGGCTGCTGGACACCAACCAAGTCTCCTACTAGATTGCGCCCGGCATCCCCCATCTGAGCGAGGGCGGTTCCCGGCTTGGCCCGGTAGATCAATGCCCGGTTAGTGGAGTTTTTCCAAGAAAAAAGGCCCAATGCCGCCCAATCGAATCCCAGTGGCCAAGTCAGGGGGAACCGCCCATTGACCCGCTGGTTCAAAGGGTAACCCAATTCCCCGGCTGAAATCCCTCATCCAGGTGGGCACCTGGACGATAAGGAAAAAACGTTTTCTTTTCGAAGGAAACACAACCATCTGTTTGATATAAGATTAATCTTCTTAATGAAACATTTTCCCGGAATCCTGGCAACTTCTCTGTAACCTCTTTCCTTTCAACGCCGTTGTTCTCTCTTGTCCAAGCCGCTATGGGGTCGACTCAACCCTACACCAGACAGGACCGGCCTCCAAAGAGTCCGGCTACCTGACCGGTTTGGCCACGCCGGGAGCGGGCGGCTCACCTACCATCCAGCCGCGGAGTAACCTGCCTGCGGTAAGAGACACCCAATCCTAAACCGGCCCTTGGCCCTCTCCGAAACCCAACTAAGGAGTTCCAATTTAGAATTCAAGACCAGAACCGACCATCCCCGTGAAAAAGGAAACCAAAATCACCAGACGCCAAGTGATTGGCGGATTAGGAGCCAGCCTAGCTGCCGTAGTGGCGACACCGGGGTTTGCCGTTCCGGCAGCATCGCAGTCGGCCCTGCCCGGCACGCGGGAACTCACCGATCCAACCAGCAAGTATCCCAAACCTCCCTTCAAAGGCCAATTGCAGCCCTGGCCGGGTTTGGCTGGTCAAATGGACCCCCGTCCCGATCACGGCGAAACCAGTTACCAAGGATCGGGCCGGTTAAGCGGCCGGAAGGCCCTGATCACCGGCGGCGATTCGGGCATGGGACGCGCCGCCGCCATCGCCTACGCGCGGGAAGGGGCCGACGTGGCCATCAATTACCTGCCGGCCGAAGAAGCGGATGCCCGCGAGGTGATTGCCCTCATCAAGGCCGCGGGCAGGAAGGCAATCGCCATCCCCGGGGACCTCCGGGAAGAAGCCTTTTGCCAGCGGATGGTGGCCGAGGCCGTGCGCGGACTGGGAGGGCTGGACATCCTGATCAGCAATGCCGCCCGGCAACAAGCCTATCCGTCCATCCTCGACATATCCACCGAGCAGTTCGACTGGACGATGAAGACCAATATCTACGCCCCCTTCTGGATCATCAAAGCCGCCCTGCCGCATCTAAAGCCCGGGTCGTCCATCATTGGAACCACCTCCGTGCAGGCAACCGACCCTTCGGCTGACCTCTACGATTATGCCCAGACGAAGGCGGCAACCACCAATTTCGTCCGCTCGCTGGCCAAACAGCTCGGCCCGAAGGGCATCCGGGTAAACGGGGTGGCACCGGGACCCATTTGGACGCCTTTGCAAGTCAGCGGCGGGGCCACGCAGGAAAAGCTCAAAAGCTTCGGTGGGGATACCCCGCTGGGCCGGCCCGGTCAACCCGTCGAACGGGCCTCCATTTCCGTTCAATTGGCCGCCAGTGATGCCAGCTTTTCAACGGGACAGGTTTACGGCGCCGCCGGTGGCAGTGGTCAACCGTAAATTTCTGTTATACCGGCCCCCGGCGTACCGGATGCGGGGGGCAACCGGTAGGGGTGGCGCCGATGAAACCGGTGGGGAAGACGGTCCACCAGGAAAGCGGTCCGGGGAAGATTCCGTTAGGAGGTGCCCCGGCCAAGGGGAAGCCGCGGCAATCCGACCGTGGTTTCCCTAAGCCACCCTTGAATTTCAAGCAAAATGTCCACCCGGAAGCCGCGGTACGTTGCTGTACATTCTGTTGATTCAATCCTGTATCCAGCGGGGCCGCCCGTCGGTCCGGTATAACCGCAAGCAAAAACATTCTACGCTGGGCTACTGCGTCCCTGAACAGTTTGAAAACCAATGCCAATATCAAATGACTGCCTGATCTTTTTCAACCCTCTATTTTTTTGGGGGAAACCTAATAAACGACCAATTCTGTGCCTGCCGTTTATGCACGCAAACTCAATAAAAAGCTACTGATAGCCAGCATCAAGAGCGATCCAGCGATGGGTTTCTGTTAGACTTCCCAGCCTTTCCGATAGGTTCTGCCAACAAACTGGTTGGCTTCCTCTAGGTTGGTAATGCGCATATTTTCCCCATCCCATATTAGCTTTTTACGGGCAAAAAACTCTTGCTTCCTTTCGCTGCTTTCCCTGCTCAGCATATAACTCCGAATGGCCAGGTTACCCATCAAAACGGTTTCCGTCATGGGACCCGCATAATCGAAAGAAGAGGTCAATGCCTTGTGTTCGGCACTGTTGAATCCGGCTTTGCACGCGTCCACCCATTTACGCTGATGGCCATATTCCGGCTCCTGCAAATTGGTGCTGGATTGCGGGGCAACATCCGTCGTGCCGTCGTTGAGGTACAGTTTGGGCATCAAAGGGGAACTGTCGTTGATGTTGGTGGAGATAATGCCTTTTTCTCCGATTATCAACACCCCGTTAGCACTGTTGGTCCCGCCAATGTCCTGGTTAGCGGGAATGATTTCGGGGTGGGAAGGTCGGATGCCTCCGTCGCTCCAGCTCATTTCGATGGGCGATTGACTTTTTGGGGTGGCTGCAAAGTGCAGGGTAATGAAGGAAGAAGCCGGGCAGCCTTCCGGATGATAATCCGCGCTCCACATCTGAGAGTACACCGAACCGACGCTGCACTCGGCATCAGTGGGGTACTTCAGGCCCAGCGTCCTGAAAGGAATATCGATCAGATGGCACCCCACATCGCCCAACGCCCCCGTACCGTAGTCCCACCATCCACGCCAGTTGAAGGGATGCAAATTAGGAGTATAGGGCATATCCTTGGCGGGTCCTAGCCAAAGGTCCCAGTTTAGACCTTTGGGTTTCTTGCTCTCATCCGGTTGGGGCATGGCATACCCCTGTGGCCAGACCGGACGATTGGTCCAGATTTTCACCTGCGATATCTTTCCCAGCACGCCCGAATCCACCCATTTTTTGACCGTATCCAGGAGGGGATTCGAGCCGCCCTGGTTACCCATCTGGCTGACAATTTTATTTTCCCTGGCCATCTCGGTCAGCAGGCGAGCTTCCCGGATGTTGTGGGTCATGGGTTTCTGGACATAGACGTGCTTTCCTCGTTGCATAGCAAAGGCTGCCGCCGGGCCGTGTACGTGATCCGGGGTGGAGATGGTCACGGCATCAATGTTTTTTTCCTTGTCCAGCATCACCCGATAATCAGGGTATAGTTTGGCCTTGGGAAATGCTTGCACGGAAGCCGCGGCTGATCCGGAGAAATCCACATCGCAGAGGGCGACGACTCTTTCCCTGCTCTTGACCGAAGCGTTGCGGATATCACTGGCTCCTTTGCCTCCAGCACCAATGGCCGCCAGATTCAGCTGGTCACTGGGAGCCGTAAAGCCTTTGCCGCCAAGTACGTGTCTGGGTACTAAGAAAAAGGAGGAAATAATCGCTCCTTTTGCAATAAATTCTCTGCGAGAGGAGGTCGGTTGATGGGCGTTTTCTTCAATCATGGGGAGACGTTATTCTAAGGTTGGCAGTTAAACTGTAATGGATGAAGGACTTCTGTGATCGCCTGCTGACAAGTTTGTAGTTGAACTATTGCACTTGGAGTCGAATCTGTTTGAGCACCTGTTGCGGGTACCGACGCCTGTCAAAACATATAAATGACGAATAAGCTCACTTGCTGTGAGCTAAGCGAGCGACATAAATTTCCATAAGTTAGCAAAAAAAGTTTAAGTCACTTTGTGCTCGATCCAGCCTAGGATACCAAGCGACGCTTGCCAAAGATTGGGATTACATTCAATGTCAGGCTCCCTGTTTTTAATACAGAAAGTAAATCGACAAGAGTGGTGGCTTCGTCCATCCGA
>JACMKY010000015.1 GCA_014379925.1 Cytophagales bacterium
CCGGCGGAAGAAAAGCCGTACATCCGGGCCATTGTATCGTTGCACTCGGCCAGGTAGGCGTTTTGGTAGAAGAGCGCGATCTGTTCATCTTCGGGCAGGCGGATATCGATGGGCGCGGCGTCCAGTTCAAACCGCCAGATGGCTTCGGAACTCTGCTGCACGAACGCGCGGTAGCGCTCCTCCCCCGCTTGCAAGGCTTCCTGCGCCCGCCTTTGTTGGGTAACGTCTTCGTGCTGAATCACCGCGTTGGTGACGACGCCCTCGTCGTTCTTGATCGGAAAAATGGTCGTGACCAAAGTAACGGGTATCCCGGAGGGTATATTCACGTGGTTCACCTTGCTTAAGTCGTATTCAACGCTGAACCGGGTCGCCTTGCCGGCGGTGAAAACGGACCGGATGTCTTCAAAGAAGGGAGCTTGCCGCAGCAGTTCGTCCCGGAAAAGGTTGTACTTTCCCAGTCCCAGGTTGGCATCCTCCACCCCGAAAAGCTTCAGGCAAGCCGCGTTGACCCGGATCTGGGTGCCTTCCGCGTCGGCGATCCAGGTGGAAATCGGGCTTTGGTCCACCAGGCTCGACAGGAAATTCTCGCTCTCCCGGAGTTTCTCGTTCAATTCAATGGATTGGTCCAGCGTCTGACGAAGTTCCTCTTCGGTGGCCAGCAGTTCCCGGGTTCGCTTCTCCACGCGCTTTTCCAGTTGGGCGTTGACCGTCGTCAGTTCTTGCTGCGCGGTGGCCAGTGCCTGGTAGGCATGCTGCAAAGCCAGGTTTTTCCGGTGCAGTTCCAATTCGTTGTTTTTTCGCTCGGTAATGTCGGCAAAGGTGGCCACCAAGCCATCCTCGTACTTCACGGCCTCGATGCAAAACCAGTTCTGAAAGCCCTCGTGTTGGTATAAAAATTCGTGGCTCAACGGTTTGCCGCTCTCCACCGCCGCCGCGTAGTGATTGAACAAGGCCTTTTCGGTACCGGGAAATTCCACCAGCAGGCGTTTTCCCACCAACTCCTCCCGTTTGCGGCCCAGCAGACGCTCGGTGGATTGGTTGATCAGTTCGTAAGAAAAGTCGGTAATGAGTCCAGCTTCGTCCCGGACGGCGGCGAAGACCACGATGCCTTCCAGCGAACTGTCCAGCACCCCGGCGAGCAACTGCTCGGTCGTTTTGTTTTCAGTGGTGTCCCGTATTACGCCAATGATCTGGTGGGGAACCCCTTCCGAGGTTCGCTTGAACACGGCGTTCCGGGCCAGCATCCAGTGCCACTGACCTTGCTTGTCCCTCAAACGGTATTCCAACTCCCGGATTTCACCGTCGGCCGCCGTAACAAAATCCCGCAGGTGCTGCGCGCACCGGTCCGCGTCATCGGGGTGCAGGATTCGCGGAATTTCGTTGAGGGCATAGGCTTCGCGGGTGGCTTCGCGGTTGACGTAGTAGGTTTGGCGGGATGGCAGGTCGTGGATGAACAGCGCATCGGGGGTGAGATCGGCGATCCGCTCGATGAACCGCTCGCTTTCCTCCAATTTCTCGGCGGTCCGCCGACGCTCGGTGACGTCGACGAAGGCAACCACGAAACCATCGCCCAGTTTGGTTGCCGACACTTCCAACCAGCGGTCCGGGAGTGCGTAGTGATGCTCCAGCCGAAATGGCTCGCCCGTTTCGACGGTCCGCACGCACGGGCCGAACCAGTCGTCGGGCAGCAGGCCGGATGGAGTGCCGAACGGCCTTTTTCCGACGGGTTTGTCGAAATTCGGTCCCCCGAGCCGGGAAGCAATTTCGTTCACCACGGTCCATTCAAAATCCACGATTCGGTTGCCCGCCCCGCGGATGGCCCGGGCCGAGGCCAAACCGACGGGCGCCGTGCGGACCACTTCGGAGAGCGAGTCGGGGCGGCCCCGCTTCCTACCCAGCGACCAAATGCCCGCCAGGACCAGCAGGGAGGCCGCCTTGCCCGACCGGAGGTTGAGGCCCCGAAGGACGGAAAAATCGAAGAACCAGCCCGCCAGCATCAACACGCCCACGCCGACGACTAGCCAACCGCCGCCGTGCGGACCGGACTGTAACAGCCAGACAAGTTTAGGATAGAATTGATTATCAAACGGATTGAAGAAGTGTTCCATAGGCTGGATGGCGACGTAGCCACCGAAGGTCAATTTTAACAAAAACTTCTCGTTTGAAAGAATATTTGCGTTGGCTTGCGCGCGGGGAATCAAAACGTTCGGTTTGAAATCCTCCCGGACGTTCGGAATTTTGGTGTTGCCGCGCCATTCAATCAGGAAGATCTTCCGGCCCGTGCGAAATTTAACGGTTGAGGATCGGTTTTGTTCGTTGTTGAAGTCTAAAGATGAAGCGGTTGGCAGACTGGTTATCGTCAAAAAAATGCCGGCCGGGGTTCAGTCGGAGTTGAAAGCGCATTGAAAATTACACCGATGCCGTTTGGATTTTGTTCGAACTTTCCCCACTCGGGCGAACGGTGCTTTGTAAGGAGCCAGGTTGGTTCTCCGCAACGCGGTACTTTCCGGTCCGCCGCCCGGTTCGCCCCGCTTTTCAGCAACCGGGTGTTTACCTTCGGACCATTCGCCGATTAAGCATTCATCCCCTCGTAGCCGGTGGCGGACTGCTTACCCGAAAACAACCCGCTTTCGACTCTTTGCCGTAAATTTTTTCCCGGGATCACCTCAACCCGTACAACCATTTCGTAGGTATCGGGGTCTACCTTACTGTAAAAGCGCGCTGCCTTACTCCCATGAAAACGCTCTTCCCGATCTTGGCCGCTCTGATGCTTCAGTCAGCGTGCAACAAGGAAAAACTGGTCAACGCCTGTGCGTTGGAAAATCCCGCCGAAAGCGCGGCCTGGGTCCGGCAGACCGTAGCAGAACTGCAGAAGTCGCCCTATTGCCACGCCATCACCCGGTACCGCTACCGGAGTCAGACCGTTTTCGTGGTGGGAACGTGCGAGCCCAACGCCAACTCCGTTGACCAGGTATACGATTGTGAGGGCAACCGCGTGTGCGGCTGGGGCGATGGGCAGTGCCCCGATTTTGGTCAGGAAGCCACGTCAGAGAAGCTGATCTGGGGGTCGAACCGGAGCGGATGGTAAGCCAAGGACCGGGTTGCCCTCACTGTGCTGCGCCTTTCCCTGGATAGTTTGGGCAAGCTGCCCCGCTCGCCGAACCGGACTGCCTCTGCCTGGCGGCTCTTTCAACCCCTGTTTTCGGACTTCGAACCACCCAACGGGTAGATAACGTCGGCATTCCCCGTAAGCCTTCCACCCGGCTTGCCACCAGCCAAGCAAACCCACTCTTCATTCCTGGCATCCCCTCATCCGGTTCCGCAACAACTGGTGTAGTGTCCGGACAACGCCGCGAAATTACCCGCTAATATTGGACCGTTGATGTCAACCCGCCGGAAATGCCGGCCGCGAGCATCCGAAGCAACCGGTTCTGATGAACCACCCCGATGGACTCCTTGAGTCACTCCTTGTTTCCCTTCCTTGCCATTTTCTTTCCCCTTCTCCTACTAATTATCTTCGCCAAACCGCTCCTGGGCTTGGTGATCATTGGCGAGTTGGAAGTGGGCATTGTGGTCAAAAAATTCGCCCGCCGCGGCCTGGAAGCGGGCAAACTCATCGCCCTCGACGACGAATCTGGTTTCCAGGCCGACACCTTGGCGCCCGGCTGGCATTTTTTCTACTGGCCGTGGCAGTACAAAATCACCAAAGAACCCGTCGTAGTCATCGAACAGGGTGAAATCGGACTGGTGGTGGCCCACGCGGGCTTGCCCATTCCGCCGGGTCACATGCTGGGCGAAGCGGTGATCTGCGACAGTTACCAGGATGCCCGTACCTTTCTGATGAGAGGCGGGGAAAAAGGCCGCCAATTGGGCATGCTGACCGCCGGTACATACCGGATCAACCCCGCCCTCTTCACGGTCATTACCCGCCGCAACGCCGATCGCCACGGCATGGACGCCCAAGACCTGTTGGTGTACCAAGTGGCCGCCGACAACGTGGGCATCGTAACCACCCTCGACGGGGCACCCATCGAAGCGGGTGAAATCGCCGGGCCGGTCATTCCGCTGCACGATAACTTCCAGGATGCCCAGGCGTTCCTGTCGGGCGGTGGTCGCCGGGGCTTGCAGGAACAGG
>JACMKY010000174.1 GCA_014379925.1 Cytophagales bacterium
CCGCCGTACTGAAGGTTCAACCTTCCGCCGGAACGGAAATGGTAGTGCGCTTTCAGTTTGAGCAAATCGTGGGAAATTCGCTGCCTGGGGTTGTTGATTCGGTGGGTGAAGCCGGCCACGTACCCGGGCTGCCGGCTCTCGATGGCCCTTTCCAGATCGCCTAAGCTGCTCACGTGGGCACTTTGCAAAATGCCCAGGTCGGTGCTGAAGCGGCTGTAAAACAACTCGGCCGCGTACCGGTCGCGCCCGTAGCCCAGCGCCCCCGAAAAGTTGACTTCCCGCAAGCCGGTGTTGGAGAGCACGTAACGGGCCGCCTGCGCATCACCCAACCGCTTGAAGGTCCCTTGCGCCCGCCAGCCCAACCCGGCCAGTTTTCGGGAACCACCTTCCAGGGTGGCGGAAGTCACCCCACCCCGGCCGTTGGACATCCCGATCAGGTTCGCTTCCCCGGCCAGACCCGCCTCCCGGCGCAGGGCCGGGGGCTCCACGATGATGACACCGCCAATGGCATCGGCTCCGTAACGCACGGCGGCGGCTCCCTTCACCACCGATAGCTTGGTGGCCACGAACGGGTCGATTTCGGGGGCGTGTTCCGAGCCCCACTGCTGCCCTTCCTGCCGGATGCCGTTGTTGAGAATCAGGATTCGGTTGCTGTGCAACCCCTGGATGACGGGTTTGGAGACGGAGGGTCCGGTCTGGAGGGAATTGACTCCGGTCAGGTCCTTCAGGCTTTCGCCCAGCGACGCTCCCCGGGTTCGGTCCAGTGCCGCCCCTTCCAGCGTACCGATGACTTGCGTAGGGGACGCGGCCGTGGGTTGGCCCGTCACCGTTACGGTATTCAGGAGGATCTTCTCTTCCCGCAGATCGAAATCGAGCACCACGGGCGATTGGCGGAGGGTGACAACTGCCGTGTCGGTTTCGTGGCCCACGTAGCTGCAAACCACCGTGTACGTGCCCGGGCACAGCCCGGGGATGGCGTATTCACCGGCTTCGTTGGCCGATACGGCACGACCCAGTTCGCGGACGTAAACGGCGCCGCCAATCAAATGGGTCTTGCTCTGAGTATCGTTCACTTGTCCACGAATCGCTAAATCGCAGCCCGGGGCCGATTGCCCGTAAGCCCACGCGTAACTTGCCAGCCAACAACCGATCAGAAATCCTTTCCTACCCATTCTTCCCCTTAAAAGGCAGCCAACAAACGAAACCCCGTGCGCAATGCCGGCCGGTGAGTGAAACCCATCGGTAGCTTAAACGCAATTTGATTGAAAATAAAGAACCCTGAAGGGTAAGTGCAATGCAAAAGTAGGGGATAGTTTCTAGATTGCAACAAAGTTGCAATTTTCTCGCCGCCTCACTTTGTCAACTCCCTCCAAAGACAATGCGTACGCATTGCCGGGCCGGGCCATCAAGCGGGGGATCAGGTGCGTCGGTGGTGACGACACCCACGGAATTCGCCGGGTCATCGCTGGACTGGCGTTGGAAGCTGGGAAAGCAACGAACGCAAAAAGCCCTTGATTTTACCAACCAAGGACTTTTTAGCGATGAAACGGAATTTTACTCAGCGCTTCCTTTTCGTTTCGGACTGTCTTTCAGTGTGCAAATCCTTCAGGGTTTGGATGTCGATGAGGCTACCAGCGACGCGCAGGGGCTTGCCTTGCTCGTCGCGCAGGGTTTTTCCTACCGCCCGGAACCATTGGTAAGCGCCGGATTTCAACTTCAGTTGGTATTCCACGTCGTAAGGGGTCTGACCGGAATAGTCCATCAGGTGGGCACTGAAGGCAGCCAAGGTAGCCGCCTTGTGGTCGGGGTGCAGCAGGTTGCTCCAGGAGTCCAGACGGTTGGGAAAATCCTGCTCATCGCGGTAGCCGAGCATCTGGCGGAAGCGGTCGGCCCACCAGAAGGGCGTATCGTCGGTAAAAACCAGGTCATCGGGTACGACCATATCCCAGAGCCCTTCCATGGTGGTTTGAGCGGCCAGATTGAAGCGCTGCAACAGCACTTTCGTTTCGGCCTGTCTTTCGGCGTGCAGGTCCTTCAGGGTTTGGATGTCGATGAGGCTACCAGCGACGCGCAGGGGCTTGCCTTGCTCATCGCGCAGGGTTTTTCCTACCGCCCGGAACCATTGGTAGGTTCCGGATTTCA
>JACMKY010000016.1 GCA_014379925.1 Cytophagales bacterium
GAGAATCGGGAACGGCACAATTGCTGGGTACAAATTGCCGGCGTCTTGCAAAACGTCGACCCAATGGGGTAGCGTCGGGTTTAAATCCAACGTTACCGAACTGGCAAGCGCACGCGCGTCCGTCGCAATGATAGGTAAAAATACCTTGGGGCGGGTTGACCAAGTGATTGATCAGGTCACGGGTTCCATTGTCTTACTGGTCAAACGCCCGCGGTCCCTCTTCATCCTTCAGTTCGCCGAATCCTGGTTCAGACCGCTTAGCGGCCAAACGCCCGCTGCACCACGCCCGCCACCCGGTCCAGGTCTGCCGGCGACAGGTTGGTACCGGAGGGAAGGCACAGGCCGCGGGTAAACAGATCTTCGGCCACCCGATCCGGGCCGTAGTACGGATACCGTTCGTAGACGGGCTGCTGGTGCATAGGTTTCCACAACGGCCGGGCTTCGATGTTCTGCGCTTCGAAGGCCAGTCGGAGCGTTTCGCGGGTCACGCCGCCGGAACGGGCTTCGTCGACCAGCAGGCAGGTAAGCCAGCGGTTGCTGAAGGACGGCGCTGGTTCAGGCCCGAAAGAAAGGGCGGGAATGGCGGCGAAGGCGGCCCGGTAGAAAGCGAAGTTGGCCCGCCGTTGCCGGATGCGTTCCTCGAGCACTTCCATTTGTCCCCGCCCGATGCCCGCCAGTACGTTGCTCAGGGCGTAGTTGTAGCCCACGCGGGAATGCTGAAAGTGCGGGGCCGGATCGCGGGCCTGGGTGCTCAGGAAACGGGCTTGTTCGATCAGTTCCCGTTCGTTGGAAAGCAGGGCGCCGCCGCCCGAAGTGGTAATGATCTTGTTGCCGTTGAACGACAAGATACCCAACCGGCCAAACGAACCTAGCTTCCGGCTCCCATACGAAGACCCCAGCGCCGCCGCCGCGTCCTCCACCACCGGGATACCGTAGCGGGCTGCCAACTCCGTCAGCCGGTCCACGCGGGCCGCCTGTCCGTAGAGGTGAACAACCACCATGGCCTTGGGCAGACGGCCCCGCCGCTGCCGGTCCCGGATGGCTTCCTCGGCGGCTTCGGGGCACATGTTCCAGGTCGCGTAGTCGCTGTCCACGAAAACGGGCGTGGCACCCTGGTACAAAACGGGATTGACGGTGGCGACGAAAGTAAAGGTAGGGCAGAGGATTTCGTCGCCCGGTCCCACGTCCAGCAGCACCAGGGCCAGGTGAATGGCGGCCGTTCCCGAACTCAGGGCCAGGGCGTAACCGGCGCCGGTGTACTGACAAAGCGCCTGCTCGAAGCAACGGAGGTTTTCGCCCACCGGCGCAATCCAGTTGGTGTCGAAGGCCTCCTGAACGTACTTCATTTCGCTCCCGCCCAGGTGGGGAGGCGAAAGCCATATCCGGTCGTTCATGGCAGTTGGCGGATACCCACCGGCCCGATTTTTCGGATCACCCGGGCGGGCATCCCGACGGCTACCGAAAAATCGGGGAGCGGCCTGGTCACCACTGCCCCCGCCCCGACGGTGCACCACCGGCCGATCGCAACGCCGGGAAGCACGGTTGCCCCGGCGCCGATGAGCGTTCCTTCGTCCACCCGCACGCGGCCGCACAGGACGGCACCGGGCGCTACGTGCACGAAATCCGCCAGCACGCAGTCGTGTTCCACCACGGCCGCCGTGTTAAGGATGACGTGCCGGCCGACGCGGACGCCCGACTGAACCACTGCCCGGTGGAAAACAACCGTTCCCTCATCTACCCACGCCAGGGTGGAAAGGAGCGCGGAAGAATGGCTGACCACGGTCGAGGCGTGTTCCAGGCGGCGGGCCACCCGGCTCCGGGTGGCATTGTCACCGATGGCGATGAGCAGCGGCAGGCCGGAAGCGAGGGCGGGATCGAACGTGCCCAGGGAACGGATGCCGCAAAGTTCCGTGACGGCGGGATCGTCGTCGAAGAAACCGGCCACCAGCACCCCGGCTGACCACAGGCATTCCAGCACCCCCTTGGCGTGGCCACCTCCCCCGTACAGCACCGCCGTTTTCACGCGCAACAATTAAATGATCAATCAGTCAAAAGCTCCCTTGAATATCCATTGCTTCCTGCCCATTGTCCGCTGGCAGCCGCGCCTTCGAACTTTTCCATCGTCACGCTACCAGCCGAATGAATGCCCCGGGCGCGCAGCACGTTTCCCACCGTCAGCCACAGGATTTGCACGTCCACCCGAAACGACACCCGATCTACGTACCACAGGTCGCAGTCGAAACGCGCCGACCAGGAAATGGCATTGCGGCCGTTGACCTGCGCCCATCCGGTAAGGCCGGGTTTGACCGCGTGGCGGCGCGCTTGGGCCGGGCTGTACAAGGGCAGGTATTCCATCAGCAAGGGACGCGGTCCCACCAGACTCAGGTCACCCCGGAGTACGTTGATCAACTGCGGCAGTTCATCCAGGGAGGTGCGCCGGAACCACTTACCCAGTTTGGTCAGGCGCTGACCGTCGGGCAGCGGCCGACCAGTGGCGTCGCGCGCGTCCGTCATGGTCCGAAACTTAATTAGCCAGAGGGGCCTGCCGAGGTAGCCCGGGCGTTGCTGGACGAAGAATACCTTGCCGCGGTTGGCCACCGCCAGGAGCAGCACCGACGGAACGGTGACGACGGCGGTGGCGGCCAGCAGCAAGGTGCCAGCCAGCAGATCGAAGGTACGCTTGAAACCGTAGGAGTGCATCGGGCAGGTGGGTCATCGGGTTCGAAACAACGGTCCTGGTACGCACGGACCCGCGAAAGATGGAAAACGCCAGGCCCTATTCCGGTTTGCTCCGGTAATACAACGTAGAGCTATTTTCTTTCTTCAACGTGCGGCTGGCCATCGCCATCACCTCGTCCGGCGTGACGGCCTGAATCTGCTCCGACTCCAGGTTCACCAGGTCGGGATTGCCCAGTGCGGCGGCGTGGGCCAGGTTCATTGCCCGGTTGAGCACCTCCATTTCCGAAAACACCAGGGTGGATTCGGCTTGATTTTTCACCTTAGTCAGTTCGGTATCCGGCACCGGCTTGCTCATCAGTTCATCCACCACGGCCTGAATCGCCGCGTCGCCCTCTTCCAAACGCACGCCCTTGGTCAGATTGCCTTGGATGAGCAGCAGGCCCGGCTCGTCCGAACCCGTCAGGTACGCCTGCGCGTGGCTGAACAGTTGGGTTTCCTTGACCAGTTTCTCGTACAGGCGCGAAGACTTGCTCCGGCCCAGCAGGTCGGCCAGCAAGTCGGCCGCGTAGTAGCCCTCGGCGAAGCGGGCGGGAACGTGGTACGCCTTGTAAATCGCGTCCAGGGGCACGTCGGCCGCTACCTCCAGGAAGCGGGCTTCCCGTTGCTCAGGTTCGGCGGGCAGGTTCCGCACGTAGTCCGGTCCGGCCGGAATGGGCCCGAACCACTTCTCCGACAATTGCTTTACCCGTTCGAACGTCACGTTGCCGGCCACCACCATCACGGCGTTGTTGGGCACGTAGTATTTGTAGAAGAAAGCCCGCACGTCGTCCAGCGTGGCGTTGGCGATGTGAGCGATTTCCTTGCCGATGGTTGCCCAGCGGTACGGGTGCACCTGGTAGGCCAGGGGACGCAGTTTCAGCCACACGTCGCCGTAGGGCTGGTTGAGGTAGCGTTGGTTGAACTCTTCAATAACCACTTTCTGCTGGACTTCCAGCACATTGGGATCGAAAGAAAGACCCAGCATCCGGTCGGACTCCAGCCAGAAGGCGGTTTCCAGGTTGACGGCCGGCAGGGTGATGTAGTAGTTGGTGATGTCGGCGGAGGTGAAGGCGTTGTTCTCGCCCCCCACCTTCTGCAACGGTTCGTCGTAGGAAGGAATGTGACGCGAGCCCCCGAACATCAGGTGTTCGAACAAGTGCGCGAAGCCGGTCTTGTGCTCGTCCTCGTCGCGCGAGCCTACGTTGTAAAGAATGTTGAGGGTGGCAATGGGCGTGGCGTGGTCTTCGTGCACGTACACCCGGAGGCCGTTGTCCAAAACAACGCGTTGGTATCCGATCATGCGGCTTGGTTGGGTTGTAAAAACACAAAACTAGCAAGAACAGGCGATTGTTGGGCGGGTGCCGGACAGAATATCATTGAATGTCGATGGATGGCCACCACGGCGGGCTTTCATCAACCCACTGGGCGGGGTCCGGACCGGCCGGATTCGACATTTCTCTTTAATTTACCACTTTGCTTTCACCTCATTGATTCCCCCATGAAAATTCTTGATCCTGCCCAAATCCGCGCCTTGGATGCCTACACCCTCCAGCACGAATCCCTGGCTTCCGTGGACCTGATGGAGCGCGCTGCCCTGGCGTTTACCGCCTGGTTCAGCGGAAAGTTCGACCCCGGCCACCCGGTGAAGGTATTCTGCGGCGTGGGCAACAACGGCGGCGATGGTTTGGCGATTGCGCGGCTGCTGGTGGCCAAAAAATACCCGGTCAGTGCGTACGTGGTGGCGTATTCCGATCAGCAATCGGACGATTTCGTGGCGAATTACGAGCGGTTGAGCAAGCTGCTGATCATCCAGCACATCAAACACGTCAACAATTTCCCGTTGATCGGCAACGATGAGGTTTTCATCGACGCCATTTTCGGCTCTGGCCTCTCCCGACCGCTGGAGGGCCTGACCAGAGAAGTGGTCGAATTAATCAACGAGCAGGCTCATCCCGTCGTCGCCGTGGACATTGCCTCGGGCCTCTACGCCGACCAGGCCAATCCGCCCGGCTCCGTCATCGTGCAGCCCGATTACACCATCGCCTTCCAGGTACCTAAACTGGCTTTTCTACTACCCCAAAACGCCCCCTTCGTGGGCGAGTGGCACACCGTGGACATCGGGTTGAACCAGGCTTTTATTCAAAAAGCACCCACCCCTCACCATTACCTGGATGACGCGTTGGCGGCGGGCCTGATCAAGCCCCGCACGAAGTTTTCGCACAAGGGCACCTTCGGCCATGCCCTGCTGATTGGGGGCAGCTACGGCAAGATCGGGGCGGCCGTGCTGGCCTCGCGGGCTTGCCTGCGGTCGGGCGTGGGTTTGCTCACGGTGCGCATTCCGCAGTGCGGCTACGAAATCATCCAGACCGCCGTGCCCGAAGCCATGGCCCTGACCGACGACTCCTACGAATGCTTCTCGTTCGTGCCACCGCTGCAGCCCTACACCGCCGTGGGTGTCGGGCCGGGGTTGGGCAAGTCGGAAGCAACCTTACAGGCCCTGGGTGATTTGCTGCTGGCGCTGGAACAGCCCCGGACGGAGCCCCAGGTGGAGCTCCCGGCGGGCAAGCACCCAGGGTTCCATCCGGGCCTGGTGATGGATGCCGACGCGCTGAACCTGCTGGCCGAAAACCGCGAACTGCTGAAGCGCCTGCCCCCGGACGCGATCCTCACGCCGCACCCGAAGGAGTTTGAGCGGCTGGCGGGCAAGGCCGAAAACGACTACGACCGGCTGGATTTGCTGAAGGAGTTTGCCCGAACCCACCGGGCGTACGTTGTGCTGACGGGCGCCAATACCGCCGTTGCCTC
>JACMKY010000175.1 GCA_014379925.1 Cytophagales bacterium
ATGATGTAGTCGAACTGCCCGTAATGCGGTGAAAACTTGAGAATAATCAAAGGCAATCTTCCAATTCCTCTCCCGTAAGAACCTTGGGCGAAGACCCTGGGGCTTTAAAATTTGTCCTTACCCAAACGCAAAAGTCAGGCTTGAAAGCCTGACTTTTGCGTTTACTGTTCAATATTTCAGCTATCCACCGCAATCGCCCGATTGAAAGTTTTGATGAAGCGGTTGCATCGATGCCCGACGGATACAGTTCCGTGGCCGGTTCCGTGGGTTTGGTTTTTTTTCCTACCTTCCCGTTCTAAACCAATTCGAAAACCATGTTCCGCAACCTCTCTTTGTGTTTCTGCTCGCTGCTGTGCCTAAGCGTTCAAGCTTCCTTTGCCCAGCAAACCACGTTGGAGCGGCTGGAAAAATCACCCCGTCACCAGGAGTGGGTCACCATTCAGCAGGGAGAACGGCGGGTGCAGGCCTTCGTGGTTTACCCGGAAGTGAAAGCCAAAGCCACTGCCGTGATCGTCATCCACGAAAACCGGGGGCTCAACGACTGGGCGAGAAGCCTGGCCGACCAGGTGGCCGAAGCCGGCTACATCGCCATTGCCCCGGACCTGTTGTCGGGCCTGGCACCCGGCGGCGGCAAGACGGCGGACTTTCCCAACCCCGACGCCGCCCGGGAAGCGCTTTATAAACTAACGCCCGAGCAGGTAACCGCCGACCTGGGGGCCGTGCGCCAATACGTGGCCAAGCTACCCGCTGCCAACGGAAAGGTGGCGGTGATGGGCTTCTGTTGGGGAGGCGGACAGTGCTTCCGATTTGCCACCAACCAACCGGACCTGGCGGCGGCCTTCGTCTTCTACGGCACCGGACCCGAAGACCAGGCGGCCGTTCAACGGATCAAGACGCCCGTCTACGGTTTCTACGGGGGCGACGACGCCCGCGTCAACGCGACCATCCCCGCTTCGGAAGCGTTGATGAAGACCGCCGGGAAGAAGTACGAGCCGGTGGTCTACGAAGGGGCGGGGCACGGCTTCATGCGGGCGGGCGAAGAGCCCGACGCAACCGAAGCCAACCGGAAAGCCCGGACCGAAGCCTGGAATCGGTTGAAGGTGATCCTCCCGCGTCTCTGACCAGCCGGAGGATCAGAAAAATCTTTGGTTGATGAGAATTTTCCGGAAGGCAGCCTGGCTTCCTAAAAACCGTCTCCTGAGAAACACACCCGCGTGTTAGGTAACAGCGCTTCGGGGGATAAACGCGAAACGTAGCAGCCGTTGTCAACTTAATTGCCTGCGTGAATAACCCGGAAGCGTACGCATTGCTGAGAAAGCACGTAGAAAACTTCGCGGGAATTCCTGATCGGGATTGGGCGTTGCTGCTGCCTCACCTCCAAATAAAAAAATTAAGGAAACACCAGTTCTTTGCTCAGGAGGGAAAGAAAGCTGCGGAAGTAGGGTTGGTTCTGGAAGGGATGTTTCGTCAGTATTACACCAAAGACAGTGAGGAAAAAACAACCTACTTCTTTTTTGAAAACCACTTCCTTAGCGCTTACATCAGCTGCATCACCGACAAACCTTCCTTGATCACGATTGAGGCATTAAGCGACAGCGTCTGCGTAACATTCCCTTACCGAATCCTGCGTCAGCTATTTGACAAAAGCCTGGCTTGGCAAAAATTCGGCAGGCTGATGGCTGAATACCTGACCATTGGCTTGGAAGAACGGATGGCGAGTCTTTTATTGAAAAGCCCGGAAGAACGTTACGTGGATTTGCTGGTCGGCAATAAGAAGAAAATCCTCGAAAGAGTGCCCCAGCACTACATCGCCAGTTACTTAGGGGTGACGCCCGTGAGCCTGAGTCGTATCCGCAACCGGGTGCTTAAAAAATAAGGCAAGGGGGTTTGTTATCTTTTGTTATCGTTTTGAATCTGGTGGCGAACCTAATTTTGCATCGTCTGATCGGTGACAAAGATCAGTGCAGAATTAATGCAAACCACGCCCGCGATTTGGGTAAAGCTACCGGGATCAAAGGCTCAAAACGCAACAACGATGAAAACCCCGACCAATCCCCAGGCCCCGGTCCGGTGCAGCCGAACCATTGTCATTCAAGCGCCCGCACCGCACGTGTGGGTCATTCTTACCGACATCAATCATTGGGCAGCCTGGCAGACCGACATCACCCAACCAGCGTTGAATGGTCAATTGCAACCCGCCGCCACGTTCGGGTGGAAAACGGGGGGTGCTAAAATTCAGTCCATTCTTCACACCGTTCAGCCAAATCGTTATTTTGGCTGGACTGGAAAAACCTTTGGCCTGTACGCTATTCACAACTGGACCCTAACGGAAGGAAAGGGCACCACCCAAGTTTCGGTGGATGAAAGCATGGAAGGTTTCTTGGCCACCATTTTCAAAAAGTCATTCAACAAGAACCTTGAAAAAGGAATGGATCGTTGGCTTCAGTTGCTGAAAGCGGAATGCGAGAAATAATTCCCCCAGGCTTCCCTGGTTCAAGCGTACGTGCTAGAACCAGGGAAGCCTAGGGGAATCTCAAACCGAAGAAGTTTTGGGTGACCAGGCTAACACCCAAAGTGTCGCTTATTCTTTTGACAAGGAGTTATTGGTGATGTAGTGGGCGATTTGAGTTAAATGAACGAGTAAAAGGAGAGTTGCTAGCCAAGTGATTGATACTTAATCACCAACAGTTGATTTAATTCGGGTTTCTCGGGCTGGTCCTTCGTTCCCGCAGCGTTTTGAGGAGTTCTTCCCGAAAGTCCTGCTCGGTCTTGTACAACTCGGTCAGTTGGCGGGGATTGATTACTTTCAGAAACTTGGTCAGGTACTCCTTTTCCAGGTCCACTTCCTGCTGCTTCAGGCTCATCAATTCTTTCAAGTTATTCATCAAGGCATCGTCCGGGGCGGTGAGGGCCGTATTTGCCGATTTGAGTTTGCGCAGCGACTGCCGGATTTGCTGCTTCTTGTCCTCGTAGGCGTTGTACACCGGCCAGAAGGTGGATGCCTGCTCCGAAGTCAGGTTCAACCGGTTGGTGATGAACCCAATTTTGGCGGTTTCGATCCGTTCCCTGCTGGCTTGGCGATTTTGGGCCAATCCCGCCGTACTTACCAGCAGGCACCATCCCAATAAAAGATGCGTTCGTTTCATCGTAGCTTTTACTCGTTTTCCCTTTCCCCCACTGCGTTCAGTCAGATGAGGTCTTCCATATCCGTCTCGTCCACGTGCCTGCGCAGTTCATCCTCGGAAATATCCAATGGCTGGAACAGCGCCTCTTCCAAAGGAAATCCGGCGCTGGAAGCGGTTTCAATCAGTTCCTGTTGCGTGATGTCGCTCTCTTCCAGGTACGTGATGATCTCCTGGTTGCTCACAGTGGCCAGGGTTGCGGGCGCGGTTGGGGTTCGGTTAAACCACCACGCACCCAGCAGCACCAGCACCACGCTGGCGAAGGCCACTGTTCGTCCGACCCACCCGAATGAGAAGCCTACCTGACGTCGGGTCTGCGCGACTCGGGTCTGCGCGACTCGGGTCTGCGCGACTCGGGTCTGCGCGACTCGGGTCTGAATGAGGGTGGGCAGGGCATCGAAATACCCTTCCGGCACCGTAAAGACAGTCTGCTTGCTGAGGTTTTCCAGCTTTATCGGGGTTTTCCCCGAAGGATCCAAAGGCGTTTCCATCCCGATTGTCAATTCCCGTTGTGATGTACTGAAATTCCCTGTCTGACGATTTCCGGCGAACAAGGTTTAATTCTTACTTACGTATTCCTCAATCTTTTTCACGGCCAGGTGGTAAGATGCTTTCAATGCCCCCACCGACGTGCCCAGTATCTGCGAAATTTCCTCGTACTTCAATTCGTCGTAGTATTTCATGTTGAAGACCAGCCGCTGTTTAGGGGGCAGTTTAAGCAGTGCTTTCTGCAGTTTCAGCTGGATTTCGTCGCCGCTGATCAGCGGATCGTCTTCCAGCTTGCCCATCAACTCGGCCTCCACGTCGCCGATGGGCAGAAAGAAGCGCTTTTTCTTCTTGTTGAGAAAGTTCAGGCATTCGTTGGTGGCAATGCGGTAGAGCCAGGTGTAAAGCTGCGAATCACCCCGGAAATTGTCCAGGCTGTTCCAAACCTTGATGAACACTTCCTGGGTGAGGTCGTTGCTGTCGTCGTGGTCGATGACCATCTTGCGGATGTGCCAATAGATTTTCTGCTGGTATTGCCGCACCAGCAGGTTGAAAGCGTAGTGCTTGCTTTCCGGACAACGAAATTTTTTGAGCAGTTCCTGATCCTCCATCCCGTGCGGTTCCGGCCGTGAACTGGTTCGTACTTCCCGCTCTTTCAAGCCTTGCTTTATTTTGTCGGATTCCGGACTTGGCTGGTAAGACGCCAAACCAATGTGTAGCCAATCCGCCCCCCTCGGACAAAACCATTGGCAAAAGGTTTAACGAGCGTGAAGAAACAACCCGACCGGTAAAAGGCTATGGAAGGCAAAGCGGAACCGGGACAATCCGCGGGCACCCCTACTTGAGAATCTGTTTGGCGTGGTCGCGCGTATCCACTTTGCCGATGATATCCGTGATGATGCCGTTCTCGTCGATGAGGAACGTCGTGCGCTCCGTGCCCAGGTATTTCCGGCCGTACATGGCCTTTTCCTTCCACACGTCGTAGAGTTCGACGATTTTCCGGTCGGTGTCGGCAATGAGCGGGAAGGGAAGCCCGTATTTTTCAATGAACTTTTGGTGGGATTTCCCATTGTCGGTGCTTACGCCGATCACTTCGAAGCCCACCCCGCGCAGTTCCTCGTAGTTGTCGCGCAGGTTGCAGGCCTGGGCCGTGCAGCCGGGCGTGTCGTCCTTGGGATAGAAGTACAAGATTACTTTCCGGCCCCGGTAGCCGTACAGGTTGATGGCGTTGCCGTTCTGGTCTTCGCCCGTGAAATCCGGGGCTTCGTCGCCAATGCGTAGGTCCATAGGGAGTTTATGAGTAAGGGAGTTTATGAGTTTATGAGTAGCGTTGATGCATTGCATCGCCGGATGATTTGAAAGTTGAAGGAGTGAACGGAGAATTGAGTTCCTTCTGGCTGGTATTTTCTGGTTTCTCACGCTTACTTTTCTCACTCATAGACTCATAAACTCCTTTACTCATAAACTCATACTAAACACCTGCGTATTTCCCGCCAGGTCTTTGACTTCCAGCGCGAAGGTTCCCCGCAGGGGTTGGATGGGGTCGGGCTTTTCCGACCAGATCAGGCCGCGTTTGTAGTCGTAATTCATCAGCAGCCACTTCCCGTTGATCCGGGCCTGGTAGCTGGCAATTCCCGAAAGGTCATCGCCGATGCGGAATGAAATCCCGTCCGCGCTGGCCTTGACCAGCCGGACAGTAGGGGGGAGCACGTCGGTCGCCAGCGTAAAGGTACCCAATTCCCGCGTCCGGAAGTTGAGCTGCCCGTTGATCCACGTACCGCCCAGGCATTGCCGCTTGGCACCCCGCACGAGGTAAGCCAGGGTTCGGGTCTGGTCCCACCCCGGCACCCGGGGTTTGATGCCCACCGAGATGCCGTCCAACAGGGGAACGGCGGGCGTGTTGACAATGATTTCGTCCCCCGCCCGGGCTACGCTCAGGTACAAGGTATCGAACAACGAGGCTTGGTTGAAGGCGATGCGCAACGAATCGTTCCCGTAGACCAGGTCCGTTTTCGGTGGAATCACTTGCCGGAAAGGCAGTCTCAACGACGTGCCGCCGACGGACACGGAATCCGGTAATCCCCTTCGCAGGTCCCACAGGTAGGTGGCTTCCCCGTTTCGGTAAAAGGCGATGGGCAATTGAAAAGGCTTCCGCTGCACGTACAAATCGGCGGAGTTGGCACCGGGCTTGATATTTTTGGCCTTGATCACCAGCGTGTTTTCGTCCACCGAGTAGGCCAGTGACGGGGGGAGTTTGTTGATTTTCAGCGTCGGCAGCGAGAAGACCGGTTCCTGTCCCTTGACCGTGAACTCCAGCCGGGTCTGGTTCTGGTAGGCATCCCAGAGCGTCACCGTCAGGCGGTGGGTGGATTGCGGGCGGAGGAGCAGCCTACCCTGGTCGGCGCCCAGGCGGTAGATGGGCAAGGCGTTGCCATCGGCAAGGTAGCACCGCTGGAAGCGCGAGCCGGTGGCGTAATCGGTGTGGACGTTGAGGTGGCGCGACTGCGCGAAGGCGAACCGATCCAGTTGGTGGGCGTAGATTTCCCGCCCGTCCAGGGTGACCTCCACGCAGTTCACGCCGTTGCGGTTATCCAACCCGTTGGCCTTGTCGTGGACCAGCACTTCCAAGCCGATTCTGCCGTAAGCGACGATGGGCTGGGTTAGGACGTAGGTGCCCGCCTTGGTGCGTTTGGGGGTGAACTCCACCCGCCCGAATTCCCCGTTGACCCGCGATTCCGCGTCCAGCGTCCGCAACCCGACCTTGTCGAAGGCCGGCGGCACGTTGTCGGTGATTTCCCGGAAGCCGAAAGCCAGCGGGTTCAGTGCGTTCTCCTTGGCATCCCGCACTTCGTAGTGCAGGTGAGGACCGCCCGAACTGCCCGTGTTACCCGAAAACCCCACCACTTCCCCCCTGAGTACCGCCAGTTCGTAGGGTTGGGGCACCAACTCGATTTCGAACGATTGCCGGGCGTACTGACGTTGGCGCACGTAATCGCCGATGGCCCGGCTGAACGTGCGCAGGTGGGCGTAGACCGTCACCAGGCCGTTGGGATGGGTAATGTAGAGCGCGTTGCCGTAGCCCCCCGTGGACACCTTCACGCGCGACACGTATCCCTCGGCGCCGGCGTATACCGACAAGCCTTCCCGTTGCAAGGTCTTGATGTCCAACCCGGAATGAAAGTGGCTGGGACGCAATTCGCCCATGGTTCCCACGATGAAGTTCGGCTTTCCCGGCATAATGGGAAAGGTGAAGTATCCCGGGGGGTACGGCTGCGCCCACCCGTGGAAGGAGAACAGGATGGAATGGGCGAACACCCAGGTAAGCCAAAGTGTCCTTGCGTTCACCCGGTGAAGTGACAGGTTGCAGGTTATAGGTTGCAAGTTACAGGTTGGTAGAGTTGCAAGTTGGTGAGGTTGCAGAAGGTGTACTTCGGCTGCTGCCGACCCATTGCTAGTAAGCGGACAAAATTCGATGAACGTTTTTATCAACGTGGCAATGTTATTTCAACCTTCAACCCGTAACCTGACCAACTGGCAACCCGCTCACCTCACTTCGAATTCCAGCATCTTTTTGTCTTCAATGAACGCCTCCAGTTGATCGCCGACCTGGACCGGCCCCACTCCCTTGGGGGTGCCCGTGAAGAGAATGTCGCCTTTCTTGAGGGTGAAAAACCGGGATACGTAAGCAACCAGGTAGTCGAAATCGAACAGCATCAGCGATGTGTTGCCTTGCTGGCGGTACTCGCCGTTTACTTTGAGGCTGAAGTTCAAGTTTCGCAAATCGGGATAATCGCTCAGCGGAACGAATCCGGAAACGGGAGCCGAACCGTTGAATCCCTTGGCGATGTCCCAGGGAAGTCCTTTTTCCTTGGCTTTCTGTTGCAGGTCCCGCGCCGTGAAATCGATGCCCACGCCGATTTCCCGGTAGTACTTGGGCGCGAACCGGGGTTCGATGTTCTTGCCTTCCTTGTCAATTCGCAGCAGGATTTCCACCTCGTAATGCACGTCCTTGGAAAAGTCCGGGTAGTGGAAAGGGGCGTTGTCGCGCAGCAGGGCCGTGTCGGGTTTGGAGAAGATGACGGGTTCGTCGGGTCGTTCGTTGTTCAACTCCTTGATGTGTTCGGCGTAATTCCGACCGATGGCTAGAATCTTCATGCGGGGACGATTTCAGGCGTTTTGTGGATGAATGTGCGGGCCGAGCAAAATTGGCACAGTTTTTTTAGGAACACAAAACTAGGATATATTCGTATCATGAAAATGTTCGTTCCACCTTTTAAACCTTCCCGAATGCGTAATATGAAGAAGTTGCTGGCCTTGGGCCTGTTTTTCCTCCTTTCCAATTGCAGCACTGTCCCGGTTACGGGCCGGCGGCAGTTGAGCCTGCTGCCCGCCTCCCAGTTGCAGCAGATGAGCTACACCAGCTACAAGCAGTTCCTGGATACCAACAAGGTAGTGGGGAACGGATCGAACGTCGAAACGGTCCGGCGGGTGGGGGTCCGGATTCAAAAGGCGGTGGAAACCTACATGGCCCAGAACAACCTGACCAATCAGCTCGAAGGGTTCGCCTGGGAATTCAACGTGGTGGAAAGCCCGCAGGTAAACGCCTGGTGCATGCCCGGTGGCAAGGTGGTGGTGTACACCGGTATTCTGCCCATCACCCAAACCGAAACGGGCCTGGCAGTGGTCATGGGCCACGAAATCGCCCACGCCATTGCCAAGCACGGCGACGAGCGCATGAGCGAGAGTCTGCTGGCCAACGGCTTACTGCAAGGGGGTCAGATCGCCGCCGGCGCGAACCCCAAGGTGATCAACCAACTCCTGCTGCAGGCGGTCGGCGCGGGTGCCCAGTTGACAATGCTGTCCCACTCGCGCAAACAAGAGTCGGAGGCCGACCGGATCGGACTGATTTTCATGGCGATGGCCGGTTACAATCCGAGTGAAGCCGTTCCTTTCTGGGAACGGATGGCAGCCAAGAGCGGAGGCAACAAGCCCCCGGAGTTTCTTTCCACCCACCCCTCCGACGAGCGCCGCATCCGCGACATCCAGGGTTTGCTGCCCGAGGCTTCTAAATACTATTCCAAGTAGAAACGTTCGCAACCGCGTGGCCAACCTGACGGGTCCCCGGGAACCCGTCAGGTTTTTTTGCGTTTTTTGAGCGGCCAGCGATTAACAAGCTGCTTCCAGTAGAATTCTTTGGGTGAACCGAGCAAGTAAAAGAGCGCCCGGAAATCTTCGGGGCAACTTCCCGCCTTGGGTACTTGGGAAACCCCCGGCGAGGCCAACCCCATTTGCTCACCAATAATCGGTCATTCCCCCTTGATCCTTGTCCAGATGTGCCTATATTCGCCGTTTGCCCGGATTTTCGGTTAGTACCCGCCTATCCAACCAGTCGTAAGTCATAGGCAGTGCAAACCACTGCCAATCAACTGATCAAGTAAGCAAGCCGGGTCGATTGTTGCGAACTGCGTACTTATGGTTTGTAGACCAATGACTTACGTGACTTATGACTTACGACTTAGTATGCGCGACATTGTCATCAACGGGGTGAACGTTCCGGCGGGGAAACAGGTGCAGATCAACATCGGCATCTCGCGCCTGCCCACGCACACGCTCATTGATTTGCCCGTCTTCGTCTACCGCGCCAAAACCGACGGACCCGGTTTGCTGCTCACCGCGGGCATCCACGGCGACGAAATCAACGGCATTGAAGTGCTACGCCGCCTCATCCAGGAGAAAGCCCTGCTGCCCGAGCGCGGCAGCGTCATCGCCATTCCGCTGGTCAACGTGTACGGGTTCATTGCCTCTTCCCGCAACTTGCCCGACGGCAAAGACTTGAACCGGTGCTTTCCCGGCACGCCGGGCGGTTCGCTGGGTACACGGCTGGCCTACATTCTGATGAGTGAAGTGGTTCCCCACGTTGAATACGGCGTGGATTTCCACACGGGAGGTGCCCGCATTGCCAACTACCCGCAGATCCGTTGCACCCTCGACAATGACCTTACCCGGCAGCTTGCCCAGGCGTTCAACGCCCCCTTTACCGTCCAAGCCGATATGATTGACAAGTCTTTCCGGAAGGAAGCTTCCCGGAAGGGAAAAACCATCCTGGTGTACGAAGGCGGGGAATCATTGCGTCTGGATGAGTTTGCCATCGAGCAAGGCAAACTGGGCGTGAAGCGTCTGATGCAGTACCTGGCCATGCGAAAACACGCGGAATCCCCGCCGCCGACGACGACCGTACTGCGCCAGAATACCTGGTTGCGGGCCAAGGCCTCGGGCATCTTCAACGCCTTCGTGGACTACGGAGTCCCGGTGAGCAAGAACCAGCCCGTTGCCAACATCACCGATCCGTACGGGCAGGCCCAGGTAACGCTCAAAAGTCCTTACGACGGCTACGTGGTGGGCCTCAACATGATGCCCGTTGTCAACGCCGGCGACGCGCTGGTGCATTTGGGGGCGGAATAAGCGACGTGGTTGGCTGAATTAGTTTATGTCTTTTACCGCTGACCGCTTACTTTTACTTCCCGCATTCCTAATAAGCGTTCTTGTTGCCGTTCAACATGCTGAACACTGTAAGAGCGATGATCTTCAGATCCAGCAGGATGGACCAGTTTTCGATGTAGAACGTGTCCACTTTCACCCGGTTGCGCATCAGTTGGGGGTTCGACGTGTCCCCCCGGTACCCCTTCGCCTGGGCCAACCCGGTGATGCCCGGTTTGACGAAATGACGCACCATGTATTTGTTGATGCTGCGGGAATACTCTTCCGTGTGGCGCAACATGTGCGGGCGTGGCCCCACCACCGACATATTACCAATCAGTACGTTAAAAAACTGGGGCAATTCGTCCACGTTGGTTTTCCGCAGCATCCTTCCGATGGGCGTAATGCGGGAATCGTGGCGGGTAGCCTGCCGGATGTGACTTTCCTGGTTGACGTACATGGAACGGAACTTCCAACACCAAAACGACTGGTTGTTTTTACCCGAACGCAACTGCTTGAAAAACACCGGGCCTCGGGAAGTAATTTTGATCGTGACCGCTACCAGGGGCAATAGCCAGGAAAGCACCCCGACGATGATCAGCAGGGAAAAAACGATGTCGAAGGCCCGCTTGATGAACTTGTTGAGCACGTCGTCGAGGGGAATTTCCCGGAAGCTGAGTACCGGCGTAGTGCCGTAGAGGTCGACCTTAACGTTCTTGTGGGCGATTTCCCGCAAGTCGGGAAGAATCTTCACGTGCACGAGGTTATTGTCCGCGAACTGGATCAATTCGCTGACCTGGTGGTTCTGCACGTCCGACAGGGAGCAGTACACTTCATCCACCTGGTGGTCGAGGATAAATTGTTGGGCGTCGGCAATGGAGCCTTCCACTTCCGAAGACCAGCGGCGGTCACAAAAGAAGCCCAGAAACACGTAGCCGTGTTCGGGGTGGGTGCAAAAGAAATCCCGGAGGCTTCGACCGGCCTCACTGCTTCCCAGGATGATGACGTTGCGGTAGTTGTAGCCCTTGGTTCGGTAGAAGCGAAAGAAGTAGACGCAGGCGAAACGCCACCCGATCACCAAACCGGCCAGCAGGGCGTAGGTGGTAAGCAATTGTTCGCGGGAGTAGTAATAGCCCTTGCGGACGACCACGAAGGCGGCAATCAGCAGAGCGTGCAGGAACAGAATGCGCAGCGTATTCCTGACGATGGCACTGTTCTGCTCTACGCGCTCAATGTGGTAGATTTCGAGCACGAAGGTAGCGGCAATCCAGGTGAGGTTGAAGTAGACGGCCAACAGGTCGTAGTAAGGCTGGCTAAAGGCTACGTTGCCAAACTTCAGGTAGTAAGCCAGCCCAAAGGAGGCGTTGACCAACAACACGTCGCCAGTCAGGTAGATGGCACGGGTGAACTTGGTATAACGGGTCGGCAAGGGTGAGCTGGTTGGAAGATGAAAATTTGGTACGCAAAA
>JACMKY010000017.1 GCA_014379925.1 Cytophagales bacterium
CCCTCATTTTCGGGGTGTTTTTGGTCGTCTTACCTTTTTGATGTTATTAAACGACGCAAAAACCAACAATGACCATGGCAAAATACACCGTCCCAACAAAATAAACGGCCGCACCCGAAAGTGCCACCCTCTTTACCAGCCTTGAAAAAGGGCTTGGTTTCGTACCCAATCTGTACGCCTACATCGGCCACTCGCCCAACGCGCTGGGCAACTACTTAGCCTTCCAGCAAGGGCAAAATAAAGGCACCTTTAAAGCCAGGGAACGCGAAGCGATCAACTTGATCGTGAGTCAGGTCAACGGTTGCCGCTACTGCCAGAGTGCCCACACGGCGCTGGGCAAAATGAACGGCTTCACCGACGGGGAAATCCTGGACCTGCGCGCCGGTCGGTCGGGCGACGCCCGGTTGCAGGCCATCGTCACCCTGGCCGCCGAAATTACCCGTACGCAGGGCAAGCCGTCGACCGGTAGCCTGGAGGCGTTCTGGGCGCAGGGCTTCGGAGAAGCGGCCCTGGTGGACCTGGTCTCCCTGATTGCCGACAAAATCATGTCGAACTACCTGCACAACATCACCGGCATCGCCATCGACTTCCCGGTTGCGCCGGAACTGGAAGCGGTAACCGCTTAATCAATTTCCCACCAACGGGCAACCCGTCGCGGGTTGCCCGCTTTTTTATTCCCGCAACCATGGACATTTTCCTCAATTACTACGGACTCGACTGGCTGGCAATGGCCTTGAGCCTGCTGGCCCTGTGGCTGATCGGCAACAAAAACCGCGCTGGTTTCGCGGCTTTCGTGCTGGCCAACGTCACCTGGATGGTGGTGGGCGTGTGGCTCATGCAGAGCGCCGGCATTGTGCTGGGCAACGGGGTGTTTCTGGCCATGAACGTCCGGGGCTACCTAAACTGGAAAACACCACCGGCCCATGGCAACGTTATTTGATCCCCTTTCACTGAGAGACCTCACCCTCCGCAACCGGATCGTGGTGTCGCCCATGCAGCAGTACAGCAGCGAAAACGGCGGGGCCAACGACTGGCACTTGGTTCATTTGGGCAGCCGGGCGGTGGGGGGCGCGGGATTGATCATTACCGAATCCACGGCCGTGACGCCCGAAGGACGCAGCACCCACCGCGACATGGGGTTGTGGGACGACGCCCAGGCAGAACCCTGGCGTCGAATCAACGCCTTTGTTCACGGGCAGGGCGCCAGGATTGCCGTGCAACTCGGGCATTTTGGCAGCAAAGGCAGCCGGTCGCACCCCAACGAAGGGCTGACGTACTTGTCGCCCGCAGAAGGTGGCTGGCAAACCGTTAGTTCGTCGGCGGTGGCTCCGTTTCCGGGCATGTCGCTCCCCCGCCCGCTGACCATTGCGGAAATCCAGACCACCATCGCGCAGTTCGGGCTGGCGGCCCAACGCGCGGTAGCCGCTGGTTTTGATGCCATTGAACTCCACGGCGCCCACGGCTATCTGATTCACCAGTTTTACTCCGAACTGATCAACCAGCGTACCGATGCTTACGGCGGCAGCTTTGCCAACCGGACGCGTTTTGCCCGCGAGGTAGTGGCCCAGATTCGGCGCGTGATCCCCGACCGAATGCCGCTTTTGGTGCGCATCTCCGCCGTCGATTACGTCGACGACCCGAAAGGCTGGACGCTGGAACAAGCAGTTGCCTTGGCTCAGGAGCTCAAAGCCGGGGGCGTTGACTTGATCACCGCATCGGCGGGGGGTTTTGTATTTTTAGACAAATCGAAGGTACGGCCGGGATACCAGGTATCTTTTGCCACTGAAATCCGGACGAAAGCCGGTTTGCCAACGGGCGCCGTCGGGTTGATTACTGCGCCTGACGCCGCCAACGACATCATCGAAGGCGACAAAGCCGATCTGGTCGTCATCGCGCGCGAACACCTCCGCGACCCGTATTTTGCCACCCACGCGGCGGTCGCGCTTCGTCAGACGCCAGCGGTGCCGTTTCAGTCCCACCGCGCGTATTGGTAGGACCGATTGTTGCCGACGCCCCGTCGGTTCAAAGCGGGCGGGGCGTTTTTGTCCAAAGGCTTTGCCCGCCCGCTCACCGGGCAAAACGGATACCACACCGGGCAAAAGCGTCATTTCCGGGGGATGGGAACCATTTTACCTTTGGGTGGTCAAACCAAAACCAACCCCATCAACCAAACCCAGGGCTACCCCAACCAGTCCCTCCGGCGTATCCGCACCCGCTTGTTTCACCCGGTACGAACCCCTGAAAAGGTATTCTTCCGTTTGCCCGGTTCTTGGGTTCTGAAAAGCAGTTGCCCGTGCGATGATCCGGTCTTTTGGGCTTGTCTGGTCCGCCCACAACCCGAACAAAATATGACCGCCCATTTCAGTGAAACACCGGCCAATGGCCGGTTAAACCTCATCGTCAAAGAGGAAGAATCCGAAAAAATGTTTTTCAGGGACCGCCGGGAAAGCCTGCTGACGATTGCCTGGAACACCGGTCCGGCCCAACGGATCATTCTCGATGAGGCCAACCTGACCTTTCCCGCTCATTCCATCTTACCGTTGATGTTCAACCAATCTTTCCGTTTTGAAAGACCCGGGGACGTCATTGCCTGGCAGTTCAACCGGGAATTTTACTGCATCCTTACCCACGACCAGGAGGTGAGTTGCGTGGGCTTCTTGTTCTACGGTTCCAGCGAAACCATGTTCATCACCCTGGACCCGCCGGAGCAAAGAAAATTCAAGTGGTTGTTGCTGGTGTTTCTGGACGAAATGAGTACGCGAGACACCCTGCAGGTGGAGATGTTAAGGCTGCTGTTGAAAAGACTGATCGTAAAAGTGACCCGGTTGGCCAGGCAGCAATACGCGCACGGAAACAATCCGCAAAACAAGCGAATCGAGTTGATCAGAGGGTATAACTTGCTGGTTGAAAACCATTATCGTCGGCAGCATCAAGTACAATTCTACGCCCGACAACTGAACCGATCCACCAAAACGCTTTCCAATCTCTTCGCCATTCACCACCATAAATCGCCCCGGCAGATCATCCACGACCGGTTGATGCGGGAAGCCAAACGGCTGTTTTACTACACCGACAAGTCGGCCAAGGAGGTAGCCCACGAAATCGGATTTGAAAGTCCGGCTCACTTCAGTCGTTTCTTCAAGAAGCAAGGGGGATTGACCCCCACGGCTTTCAAAAAAAACCGGGCCGACACCCTTCAAGGGAACAACTGACAAGCAGTCGGGAAGTACCGGCATTCTCCGAGTCCCGAATGGGCTGCATCTTTGTGACCAAATCACCGGCGTAAAAAACGCGTTCTCGCCGGCGGCCATCCGTACCGGGATGTCGCTGACCGTTGACGGGGGTATGATGGCCCAGTAGTCGAACGGCCGACCGGGACCCCGCTTCCGGTAACCAGACACTGCCTTTCGTTTTTCCCGGCAGCACCCGTTGTTTTTATCCGATCAATCCATCTAACTCAACCCCTCCCG
>JACMKY010000176.1 GCA_014379925.1 Cytophagales bacterium
AGGCGTCCATGGTGGCTTCGATCTCCGGGTTGGGGTTGTTGGCCAGCGAATAGGCCATCCCCTCCATGGCTTTGTAGACGTCCGAATCGTCGAAGAACGTTCCCTCGAACCCGCCCTCTTTTAAGCCGGCGGCTTTCTCAAAGTTTGAGATGCGTTGCGTCGAGTCGCGCATCTGCGCAATGCACGTCGGGAGGGTGGTACGCGCGTGCGTTCTCAAACGGGAGGCCCAAAAATCGCCCTGGATGTTGACCGAGGTAAACGGCACGGGTTGAAGCGCGTACCCTTGTGCCCACCCCACCACCGGGAAGTGAAACAACGCCAGCAAGCCAACAACGGCCAGGTTCTTCATTTTTAGCTTGATCATTTTGGGGGTAAACTTCGGATGGTGTATTTTTTACGGGGCAATGGCGCGGCTACGGGTCTCCGTCGCGGAGCCAGCACCTGACCAGCCAACCCGCCAAGGGTGGGAAACCCCTGGGGGCTAAAAGTTCTAGTAATCAGCGTTTTACTTGTTCAAATACGAATACGCCTTTCTTGTTGCCAATGATGATGTCCACCAGTTTATCCCGGGTAATGTCCTGGGTGACCAGGTGCAAGCCTACCCCGGAATTGTCATCGATCTGGTGGGGTACCCAGGCGGGTTTTTTGCCCGGTTTATACTCAAACCAGTACAAAACCGAGGGCTCCTCCGCCCCCGGGTCTTTCCCGTTGTGCGCGTAGTACCGCTTGCCGGTAACCAGGTCCGGATGATTGTCCCCGTTGATGTCCACCAAAGCCATTCCGTGCGTCTGGGAGAACGTTTTGCTGATTTCGTGCTGCTTCCAGCTCAGCTCCGCGCCATTCTTCACCCCTTCGTGCCACCAGATGCCGTAGTCGTGCGCCGACGCACTCACCACATCCTGGTCGCGGTCGCCGTCCAGGTCCAGGATGTACATCTGCGAACACTCCTCTCCCAGGCTAACCCGGTGAAATGGCCAGTTCGGCTGCTTGCGGTTGACGGGCGCTTCCCACCAGCCTTCCCGGGTTACCACGTCGGCCCGGCCATCCAGGTTGATGTCGCCCAACCCCAGCCCGTGCGTGTACATGTGCGTCCCTTGCAGGCTGTCCGAACTGATGGTGTGCGCGGTCCAGCTGGTGTCTTTTCCGGAGGGGGGACTTACCCAAACTATTTTCTTGTTTTGGGAATCCGCGCAAATCAGGTCTTGGTTGCCATCGCCGTCCAGGTCGAGGAGCGCGGGCGATTCGTTGCCGACGGAAGGGTATACCAGGTGCGCTTTCCAGTAACCGGCCCGGTTTTTCGGGTTTTCGTACCACATGGCCGCCTGACCGGGGTAACCGATGCGGATCACATCGATCCAGCCGTCGCGGTTGACATCCAGGCTGTAGTTCAGAAACGTATTGCTGTAACTGGTAACCGAAAAGGTTTCGCCTTTGGCCAACTCGTGCCGTTTCCAGTTGGGGGCTTCAAACCAGTAGGTCCCGGCCATGACGTCCACCCGTCCGTCCTTGTTCACGTCACCCACCGTCACCCCTTCGGCAACGAAATCGGTGGTCAGGGTGTGCTTCTTGAAGCGCACCGAATCGGTTGGCTGGGCGTGACCGGAAGTACCCAGCAGCGCGCTGCCCACCAGCAGAAGCACCCGCAATTGTGTCGTTACCATTGTTGAGAAGTTAGAATAGAGGTAAAAAGGATTTGATTTGTGAATGAACCCTTGGGTATCCGTTGCTGGCATGCTGTACTGAATTTCCTTGTCGTTCTTACCAGGCGTGATTACCGAAGCGAAGGGCTTCGACCGCAGCGGCGGACCGTTCCGCTCAGCCTGACAACAAGATGGATCGTTGCTGGTAAGTCAGGCTGAGCGGGGTCGAAGCCTTTTTTTGAGCAACGATCCACAAGTAACTATCCGCTCAGGGATTTATAACAGAATCGACTTTCTCTTCACTGATTACCCTATTAAATGAATGAATTAAGTGCAAAGGTGTTGAGAATTAAACCGGCTTACACCCCAGATAGTCAGGTCAATGAAAAATACCGACCAACTCAATTGACACTTCACTCATTCTTTTACGCTGAGCAAATACTTGAGCAGGGCATCAAAATCGGTTTTGGCGATGGTTTTACCGAAGTGGTCCGGCATCAGGGTGTACTTGGAGACGGTTCGCTGCTTAATCTGATTTTTAGGAACGGTAAACTCCTGACCGCCGGGATTGGCAAACACCAGCACTTCGCCTTCTTCCCGCCGGTAGAGGCCGGAGAGGGCCTTGCCGTTTTTGAGCGTGAGGTTGTACATGCGGAAGGCTTCCGAAATGTTGCCGTTGGGATTGAGGATTTTTTCCGTCAGGGCTTGCTGGCCCCAGCTGCCAATGCCGTTCAGTTGGGGACCGATCATGCCTCCGTTGCCCGCGATCTGGTGGCACATGCTGCAATGCTGGCCAAACATCCCTTTGCCGGCTTCGATGGTTACCACCGCCGGATCGTAACTCGCCAGGCGGGACTGGATCAGCTGGCGGCGGTCTTCACGCCCGGAATTTCCTTTGGTGAGTCCAGCCAGTTCCGGTTGCTGCCTGACCCCGATGTTGGCTTCCAACCGTTCTTTGACGGGAAGTTCGGCCAGTACATCCGGATTAAGGTGGCCTTCCCGGGTGGCCTTCAACAAGCGGGCAATCCCGGCCTCCGAACCGGAGAGTACCGTAGCAATGGCTACCTGCAGATTGCGTCCCGCCTCCGGCAACCCTTTTTCCAGGATGGAAAACACCGTCGGCGAGGGGGATTGTCCCATGGCCAGGGCCAGCTTTTCTTTCACGGCCGAAAACTCCTCGGGGCGATCAAACACTTCGGCCAACAGCGGAAGGTTGCGTCCGGGCGACGTCATCAGGGCATCGGCCGCGGCCGCCCGGGCCTTGTGGTCGGCCAGGGGGTTGGAAAGGATTTTTCTCAGGGCCGGTTCCAGTTCGGCGATCCCGTAATCGGCCACAATTTCGGCCGCCTTGGCCTGGCGGGCGGCGACGTTGCCGCTTCCCTGGTCGGGAATGGCCACCAGGGCGGGTTCAATGGAACCGATGCCGACCGAACCGGCTTTGGTGCTGTCCAACACTTCGATGTAACCCAACTGGCCCTGATAATCGCGCAAATCGAACGTTGCCTTCCCCAACCATTCCTCGTAGGACATGAGCGTATCGAATTTTGCGCGGTACTGGGCCACGATTTGTCCCGTTTTATCCAGCCGGATGCGAACCGAATTCCGGGAGACGCCCACCTTTTTTTCGGTGTTGTACACGTCGTTGTCAAACACGTTCATTTGCAGGGAGGCGGGCAGTTTGAAAGCCGGCGAACGCAACGCACTCCGGGGAGCGTACCAGTTTATTTCGCTCCCGATCATTTTGAAAGCGGGCTGTTTATCGAAGCGAAAATCGGGGTTGACCGTCCAGGGGTCCTGGTAGTCGCCCGCCTTTTCCAGCGGCCGGCTTTTCCAACCGCGGACCTCATCCGGGTCCGTTGAGAGGTATTCCCGGGCCAGGCTACCTCCCCATTCGCGCATTTTCGGACTCGGTTGACCGCCTTTTTGCGCAATTCCCTGCCGCATCTTTTCGTAGAGGGTGTGTTGCAGGTCCGGGTCGGTGGGGAATTTACGGCAGATGATGGCAATGGCCTCGTCGAAGCGGTCCGCCGAAACGTACCGGGCGACGTACTCCAGCGCAGTGACCATTTGCGCCCGCTCCACCTGGTGGGTGGCCAGGTAGTCCAGCGTGAGCGAAGCCGCTGCCGGCAGGGGCACGTCGGGCATCACTTTCATCAGCACGCTCAACTCGGCTTCGCTCCAGGATTGCGCCCCGAAACGGCCAATGACTGCCGGGTCTCTCAGGTTGTTGCGCAGGCTGATGAGGGCGGTGTACTTCAGGTGGGAGTCCTGCTCACCCGCCCGGTGGTAAGCGGCTACCAGGGCCTTCGCGTGGTCAATTTGCGGAAGGTGGCCCAGCACTTCGGTGGCGACGCGCTGCACGTGGGGATTGTTGCTGCTCAACGCCTGGATGGCCAGGGCTTGCTGGCCGGCCGGAATGGTTTTCATTTCGGCCAGCACCCGCAAGGCGTGTACCTGCACCATCGGGTCGGGGTGGCGCAGGGCCTTTTCCAACGCCTCCGCCGGCAGCGCTTTCAGGCGGTAGCGTATCCACAAGCCCTGGATGTAGGCTTTGCTATCCGGTCCGGCTTGCATCATCCGCGTGACCGGACCGACGGCTTTTTCCCGGTACCCATCCACGAGTTGGTTGGCGATGTTGAGGCGAATGCTCAGTTGCGGATGGTTGAGGTTTTTTACCAGTTCGTCGAGGGAGGCTTGGGACCAGTCTTTGGGAAGCGTATTCTTGGTGGCCTCTCCCCGGTAGGTAATTTTCCAGATCCGGCCGCTGGTTCGATCCCGGCCCGGGTGATCCAGCGGCACCTCGTAGTGCCCGATGATGCGGTTGTAAAAGTCGGCGACGTACAAAGAACCGTCGGGCCCCGTTTTGATGTCCACCGGCCGGAACCAGGGATCGGAACTGACCACAAAGTCCGATTGGCGGTGGCTGACCGGGGATGATCCGTTCAACGTCATCGTGTTGCGGTTGATCCGGGAGGTGACCACGTCGCCGTTGTAGAAACTGTTGCGGTACGCTTCCGGAAATTGCTCTCCCGTGTAGTACACCAACCCGGAAAGGGCGGTCGAACCCAGTTCGTAACCCATCATCTCGGGCGCAAAACCCATTGCGGGCGCTTTTTTGCCGAAGTGCGGGTATTCCGAACCCTGGATGAGCTGGTAGATGGGTTTGGAATGGCAGTCCACCGAGTACAGGTATCCCCATTCGTCGAAGGCGTAGCCAAAGGGATTGACCCGGCCGTAGGTCGTCTGTTCCACCCGGCTGCCATCGGGACGAAACCGAAACGTGTTCCCGGAAACCATCGTGATGGAATCCCCGTCGGTGCCGGCAATGGTCGAGGCGTTGGTAAATCCGTGGCAGGAATGGATCCAGCCATCAAAGCCCCGGATCAGGTTGCTCACCATGCCGTGGGTATCCCGGTAACCGAATTCACCCAGCAATACTTTTTTGTCGTCCGCTTTTCCGTCGCCGTCCCGGTCGGTGAACCGGTACAGGTTCGGAATGCTGTACCCGATGGCACCGTCCGATACGGGCATAATGCCGATGGGAATGTTGAGGTTTTCGGCAAACGGCGTAAACGCATCCGCGTGGCCATCCCCGTCGCGGTCTTCCAGGATGGTAATCCGGTCTTTTCCCTGGCCGGGAGCGGCGGTCATCGGGTAGTCCGTCGTGTGCGTCACCCACAACCGGCCGCGCGCATCAAATTCCATGTTGATGGGTTTGCTGATGTCGGGTTCGGAAGCAAAAAGGGTGATTTCGAACCCGGGCGGCAGTTTGAAAGAAGCCCGCTCCTGCTCCGGGGTCCGGAATTCGGTCGTGCGCACGTGTTCGGCAAACTGGGCACCGGACGGCTCAATCACCGGGTCCGAGGTCGTAGCCGGGGTGGTGGAGGAAGTAGAAACCGGGGATTGCTGGGGCGTTTTGCATCCCGGGTGGACCGAAAGCAGCAAGCCCAGCAGGCCGGCCGAAAACTTAACGCGATGAATTACCATGGCTGGAATAGAATGCTGAAGTGTTTAAATGAAGTGTTCAACGTTATTTTTTTTCGATAAACATCAGCTCTGACGTCAGGTCGCCCTTGAGGGTCACCGGGATTCCCTGGTTCATCAGCACCGCTCCTTTCAGAACGGTGGTTGGATTGGTGCCGTCTTCAAAGGTAAGGGTGTAGTCCAGGTCCGCCGCCAGGCCTTTCAGTTTAACCAGGTGGCTATTAACCGGCCCCTTGGGTTGGAACACGTACACCACGCCCTTTTGGGTGGCGGGATCGTAGTACTCGATTCCGTCCCAGGCAACGTCGTTCGGCCGGGGGAAAATATGGTACAGGTTGGCGTTCCGGATCAGGGGCCGGAGTTTACGCTTGTAGGTATCCACGGCTCGGGTGATGGCAGCTTTCTGCTGGGCCGACCAGACGGGTCCGCCATTGCCCCCGTTGGGCGCATCCGGGTGCCAGTAAGCCGCTCCCAGGGACGAGGACCGGAACTCGTACACCGAGCCGGCAGCCTGCCACTGGCCGAAAGAACCGGTCAGGGCGGCCAATTGCAGGGGATGCATCGCGTAAGAGGCGTCGTAGAACGACCGCCTCGCGTCGATGGGAAAATAACGGTCCTGGTTCTGAACCTTGGCGGCCCGTTGGCAGGCCCCGTAGTCTTTGAGGCCCCCTCCACTCGCGCAGTTTTCCCAAAGAAAGCCGGGTACTTTCTTGTACATGGAATCGATTACGGCGTAGAAACCTTTCGTTGACCAGTAACCCACGTCTTCCGGGTAGTGCGCGCGCTGGTCCTCGCCGTACGTTCCGTTGATGACCCGGCCGGCCGTGGCATCGGAGCGGTAAAAATCCGCTTTCAGGTCGTGGATAAGGTAAGAGAGGTCCTTGATTCTTTCCGACCGGCCGCAGCTGCTGGTCAGGTATTCGGGTTCGTTGTCGTAGAGACCGAAGCGGAGGCCCTTGTCGTGGGCGTATTTGGCCGCCGCCGCCATGCCCGAAGGCCAGTCTTTCGGATCGGCCACGATGTGGCCCGGGTCGCCGTAATTCGACCACCAGCCCACGTCAATGACCACTTCTTCAAAACCCAGGGGCGCGATGTCATCAATGAGGGGGTAGTATTTTTTTTCGTCCGGATCCCACCCGCCCAGCTCTTTGCCGGTGGCGGCAAAAGCGTTCCATTCCACTTTCGGATAGCCGGGATCGTTTTTAACCACCGCGGGCAGGGCGTAGTTGAAAAGGTACTGGCGGAGACTGTTGCCCCCGTCGTCCAGGTCGCCGTGGTAGGTGCCGATAAAACCGGGGGGTACTTCGAAAGTTTCACCCGCGTAAAGGTCCGTTCGGAAATCATCGCCGTTGCCCACCTTCACCAAAACGCCCGGTGAATTGGCTTCCCCGGCCACGTTGATCCGACCGATGCTCCACTCCCACCCGATGTACAGGCCGTGGGTACGGTTGGCGTTTAACCCAATGAACGGAATCCAGTTGTGGGCTTCCGAAATTTGGAGCGTCTTCCGGTAGCCCCCCACCAAGGGATCCTGGTACACGCCGATGCTATCCGGCAGGGAAGCATCGTCGTTGATGTAGACGACGCTGGTTCCCGCGGCCGGACCGGCCAGGCGAACCTCGATGCTTTCCTGCTCGGGAATGGTCAGGGTTTTGCCCGCGTTGTTCTTTAAAAACATGCTGTGGCGCACTGGCCCCCGCCCTTGGCGGGCTTCCCAGACGGACTTTAACTCCAGCGCCGGCTTGGCATTGGTGAAAACCAGGGTCAGTTTGGTACCCTCCCGCTGGTCAACGGTGCCCCGTTGGTATACCCAATTGGTTTTGAACGGCGTACCTCCCACCGTCACGCGGTCGATGAGCGGAAAAACGGAAGGCGACTTGGTCCAGTTCCAGCCATCGGTGGGGTTGCTGAGTTCAAAAAGGCAAAGGTTCTTTTGGGCATTGAGCCCAATCACCAATTGGGTATCGTCGGTTCGTAAAGTCCATCGGTTGTTTTGCGAATGCGCACTGGCGGCGGCCAACGCAAAACCGCAGCAAAGTAAAA
>JACMKY010000177.1 GCA_014379925.1 Cytophagales bacterium
CCGCCGGAGTTCCTTGGCGCCCAGCACCTCGGCCACCGTACCCGTGGCTTGCCGCCACCAGAGTTCGAACTGGAACAGGCGGTCCCGGGCGGCGCAGTAGCCCTGGGCAAAAAACAGGTCGGCTTCGTTGCGGGCGTAGAGGTGGGCAATGCCCCACCGGTCCCGGATAATGGCAACGGGTTGGGTCACGCCCCGAATCCGGAGGGTATCGGCGATTGCGGCGGCCGAAAGCGGCAGCAGGAAGAAGCACAGCAATAGGCGTCGCATGCGCACGAAGTTTACGGGAGAATCAGGGCTTGCCGCCGGGCATTGCCCGACCGGATCGGCCATCCCGCAGGGCCCGGAGGATGCGGAAGGTAGGCATTTTTTCCGGTTTGTACCGGTCAACGCCGCAACCAGAGACCAGGAATCGTTGGGTGCGGAAGCGGCGGCGGCGGATTTTCGCGGACAAACCCGGCGACGGCCCCACGGAACGGAGAAACCGGCTTCTGGCGGAACCAGGGCCCTTTTCTCTTTTAGTTCACGGCAACCAGTCCGGAACCGGCCCGTAGTTTTTTGCGGAGCATTCCTCGGAGTCAGTTATTTGGATTACTTTTCAACTTATTGGTTACAAATCACCCTTCGCCTTCGACTCTTAAACATCAATCCGCATGGACGTTGTTAAAAGCTTCTCCGATGCCGACTTGGTCACTGCCATTAAAACCGGGAATGGCATCGACCACGCCATCGGGTTCATCTACCGCACCCACTACCGCCTGTTGGAAAGTTTCGTGCTGGCCAACCGCGGCGATGCGATGGATGCCGAAGACCTGATCCAGGAAGTGCTGGTGATTTTTGTGGAGATGGTCCAAAAAGACAAGTACCGGGGTGAGGCCGGTGTCAAATCGTTCCTTTACAGCCTGACCCACAACCTCTGGATCAGCGAATTGCGCAAAAGAAGCAGTACCGCCAAGCGGAATGCACTTTTTGAGAACAACCGGGAAACGGTGGAAAAGGACGTGGCGGGTTACCTGATGTACAAGGAGGCCCAGAAGAAAGTAATTGAGCTGCTCGGTGGATTGGGGGAGAAATGCAAGCAGATTCTGACCCTGTTCTACTACGAGAACTTACCGATGAAGGAGATCCTCAAACAGACCAGCTACGAAAATGAGCAAGTACTGCGCAACAAGAAATACCGGTGCCTGCAGCAACTAACCACTACGATGCGGCAGTCGCCGGCAATTTTTGACGACCTCCGGAACCTTCTCCAGTACGCCAATTGACGTTTTCTCTTGCCTGGCTGAACCACGCTTCGCGGCGTTGCACCCACCGGCCAAAGCCGGGGGCCTCCGTTCCCTATTTCCTTAATGCTTCCGAGTATGAGCAACCTCGAATTGATCGATCGGTACCTTGACCAACAGTTACCCCCCGAGCAAGTGTGGCAACTGGAAAAGGAATTACGGGAAAATACCGAGTTGCGGGAACAGCTCGACAGCGTACGAATCGTCCGGGAAGCGGTCCAGTCCCGGGCCCTGAACGCCCAGATGAAAGACTTTCACCGACAATTCATCGCGGAAGTGCGGACGCAACCAGGGGAGGGCAACGGGATTGGCTGGCCGAAAAGGCCGTTTGGCAGGTGGGTGGTACGCATCGCCGCCAGCCTTTTTCTGGGCGTTTTGGGCTACGGTGCCTACCAATACAGCACCCTGGATGCCGGTCGTTTCTACGCCGCCAAGTTTCTTCCCTACCAGCTGCCGACCACGCGAAGCGATGCGAAAACCCTTACCCGCCTGGACTCACTCTACCGGGCCGGCAACTCCCGGGCGGTGGTGGAGCTGTTTGAGAAGCTGCCTACCAAAGGACCCCGCGACTACTTTCTGACTGGTATGGCTCACCTGCGGAGGAGAGAATTTAACCGGGCGATCGTGCTGCTCAGCCTCCTCCGGCAGCAGAACCGGCGGCGGGCGGCAAACTACTTTGACCAGGAAACCGACTATTACCTGGCACTGGCGTACCTGGGAGCCCATCGGGTGGAAGAAGCCTACCCCTTGTTCAAGAAAATTTACGACAACCCCCGTCACCTTTATCACCAGACGGTGACCAAACAAGATCTTTTGGGACTCCAGGTTTTGGATACCAAGCAGTGAGCAAGCTGGATTCGACCGCTCTGGCGGCCCGGAACCAATCAAATCGCCGTTTTTCATTCAACCTGGTCGAAACGCCGGTCCCCTTCATCATTATTTGGCGTACTGGCCGCCTGCTTGGTTACAAATCGCCTTTTGCCTTCGACTCCATTCCAAACTTATCAACGTCATGGAAAAACGAGTCAAAAAGTCGCTCATCTGCGGTGCCGTTACGGACTACGTCCTCAACCCGGAATTACCCCGCGAATACGTTCCCAAAGTGGGCGACGTGGCCATCTTCGAGGTTCTCAAAATCGGCAAGCACAAAACCATCCAATTGGCGGACAAACGCAATGGCTTGATTCTGCCCGGTGATCACGTCATGGCGGCTTTTGGGACGCGCTACGCTACTGAGCAGTTTGAGGGTTATCTGCCCACGGAGGTGCGCCGGGAATTTCACGTTCTTGGCGCGGGCGGAACCGTCGGCATCATCAAGTCGATGCACGCGTTGTGGTCAGGCGTTGGCCCGACGACCCTGCGCATCGTTGGTTACGCAACCGATGCCTCGGGTGGGGTGATCAACACCAAATACTACCGCCAGCCACCTACCGCCTTTGGGGGACGGACTAACGGCCAAGCAACCGTTATCCTCTCGGTCGGCTCGTCCATGGACAGTGGCAAAACGACCACGGCGGGGTATCTGGTCTGCGGGCTGAAAAAAACGGGGAAGCCGGTGGCTTTCATCAAACTGACCGGTACGGCCTTCAGCAAAGACAAAGATTTCGTCTACGACTGCGGTGCCGACTGCACGGTCGACTTCTCCGACGCCGGATTCCCTTCGACCTACCTGTGCGACGAAAACGAACTGCTGCAATTATTTGCTACGCTGATGCATAAAGTCTCGGCGGTAGCCCCCCAATACGTGGTGGTTGAGATTGCCGACGGTATCTTCCAGCGCGAGACGCGGATGCTGCTCAACAGCGCCGCCTTCATGTCGATGGTCCACGGGGTCATGTTTTCGGGGGGCGACAGCCTGGGCGCGGTTTGCGGCATTGCCACCTTCCAGCAGTGGAATACCCCGTTGATGGCCCTGGGTGGCGCGTTCACGATGAGTCCACTGTTGATTGAAGAAGTCCAGGCCGATTGCGCGGACCTGCCCATCTTCACGATCCAGGAACTGGCCCAAGGGGCCTTCAACGCCATCATTGACCGGGCGAGAACGCCCCAATTGGTGGCCTGAGCCTTTCTGTGAGTACGGATTGGCTGCCCCGTTCAGCCTACCAACTTTTGAACGGGGCTTCTTTCTTACCTACGCCGTTTCCCATGCCAACCGTCACCAAGCGTTCGATCTTGCTGCGTTTTTTTCGTGAACACCGCCTGCTCTCCAGCACGATTCTGCTGGTCGGTCTGCTCAACAATTGCATCACGCTCCTGTTGCCGATTAGCGTGGGTAAATATTACGAACTGGTTTTTGGAACGGATTCGAGTCGAACCAAAGCGCTCGCATTTCTGGGTCTCAACGCCGGCATGACCGTCCCGTATTTCTTGGCGTTTTTCACCGGCCTGATTGTGGTTCGGGGAATTTTTGAGTTCGTCGAGAAATACCTGACGGGAATGGCGGCCGAGTTTTTTGCCAAAGACCTGCGCGAGCGACTTTTTAGCCACCAACTGATAATGGATCTCGCAGCGCACCGCAAGAAAGAGGTGGGCAAGTACCTGATGCGTTACGGAGGCGACTTGAAAAGCATCCGC
>JACMKY010000178.1 GCA_014379925.1 Cytophagales bacterium
ATCCCGTCCACCAAAAAGCCGCTTATCCCACCAACCCGACCGTTGACGTAAAACTGGGTACTAGGCAATACAAACTACCTACATTTGCCCTGTACTCGTTGAAAAGCCCAAAGTCACCCCAAACCACTCCCCAAATCCCAGTGAAACAGACTATTATCTTCGTTGTACTGATTCTGCTGACCCGGCAAGGTGGGTTGGCCCAAAGCCCGGTAGGGGGTAATGTAAAGGGCGTAGTCCAGGACGCCGACGGCAAACCGCTCGAATTCGTGGCGATGATGCTGGTGAAAGCCACCGATTCCACGTTGGTGAAGGGGGCGGTCAGCGATGCCAGCGGCGCGTACGGGTTTGAGAACGTCGCCGAAGGCCGTTACCGGGCCGTGGCCACGCAAATGGGCTATCAGAAACTGTATTCGCCGGTCGTTACGGTCGATGCCGCCCACCGGGACATTGAGCTGCCATTGCGGTTGAAAGCAGAAACCAAACTCCTCGCTGAGCTGACGGTCACGGCCCGGAAGCCCTTCATCGAGCAGCAGGTGGACCGAACCATCGTCAACGTGGAGAACAGCATCGTGGCGAGCGGCAACACGGCGCTGGAGGTACTGGAAAAAGCCCCCGGCGTGACCATCGACCGTCAGAACGACCAGATTCAACTCAAGGGCAAGCAGGGCGTGATCGTGATGATCGACGGCAAGCAGACCTACCTGTCGGCGCAGGAGGTGGCCAACCTGCTGAAGAACACGCCCAGCGACAACATCGCGACCATCGAGATCATCACCAACCCTTCGTCGAAGTACGACGCCGCCGGCAACTCGGGCATCATCAACATCCGGATGAAGAAAAACCAGAACTTCGGTACCAACGGCACCGTCATCGCCGGGTTGGGCCAGGGCCGGTTTGAAAAGGCGAACGGAAGCCTGCGGCTGAATCACCGCCGGGGAAAAACCAACGCATTCGGCAACTACAGCTACTCCCACCAGCGGTCTTTCCAGGAGAACGAACTGAACCGGGTCATTGCTTACGACGGCCGAACGACCTACTTCGACCAGGCTTCCAGCCGTCCCAACGAATACAACGGACACAATTACCGGCTGGGTCTGGATTATTTCCTCAACAAAAAGAGCACGCTGGGCCTGCTGGCAAGTGGCTTCGTCAACGACTGGGGCCAGGACAACGGGCTCAACCGATCCATTATCCGAGATGAGAACGGCCAGGTTACCCTCCGGCCCACGACCGCCGTCACGGTCCAAAACAAGCGGACCAACCTGACGGGCAACCTGAACTACAAGTACGAATTCAACGGCCAGGGCCGCGAACTGACCGCCGACGCGGACTACGCCCGGTTCGAGGGGGATTCCTACAACAACCTGGTCACCAGCTACGCCGACGCCAACAACCTGCCCGTTCAACCAACCGACGAGATCCGCAACACCATGCCTTCGGCCATCGACATCTGGGCGTTCAAGTCGGACTACGTCCACCCGACCAAGAAAGGCGGCAAGTGGGAGGGAGGAATCAAGCGCAGCTACGTGCAGTCGGACAACAACCTGGTGTTTGAAAACTACCGGGAAGGGGAGTGGGTAGTGGACGCCACCCGTACCAATCGCTTTAAATACCGGGAAAACATCCACGCGGCTTACGTGAACTACGCCGGCAAGCTGGACAAAAAGACCAGCCTGCAAGTGGGCCTGCGGGTGGAACAAACGCACTCGGAAGGCAACTCGGTGACGCTGAACCGGGTGGTGGACCGGCGATACACCAACCTGTTCCCGACCTTCTTCGCGTCGCGCCAACTGGATACCAACCACGTGCTGAATTTGTCGTACAGCCGACGGATCGACCGGCCGAACTACCAGGACCTCAACCCGTTCGTATTCTACCTGGATCCCTACACCTACCAGCAGGGCAATCCCTACCTGAAGCCCCAGTACACGAATTCACTGCAACTGACGCACACCTACAAGGGTTCGTTTTCGACCTCGGTCGGCTACAGCCGCACGACCGACGTGATCGTGCGCGAGGTGCCGGGGCAGATTCCGGAGCAGAACATCACCTTCGTGACCACGGACAACCTGGCCACCCTCGACAACGTCAACCTGACCCTCAGCTTTCCGTTGCCGGTGCGGAAATGGTGGAACGTGCAGAACAACCTGACGGTGTACTACAACCATTACGACTCGCCCTACCTGGGAACGCAGTATGACATCGACGTGGTGGCCTGGAACGCGTACGTGTCGAACAGCTTTACGCTCGGCAAGGGGTTCTCGGCCGAACTGGCCGGTTGGTATAACTCGGCGGGACTCTACGGGTTCTTCCAGAGCCGGCCGCAGGGGGCCTTCAGCGTGGGCGTGCAAAAGTCGGTGCTCAGCAAAAAGGGAACGCTGAAGCTGAACGTCAACGATCCCCTGTGGCTGAACCAGTTCCGCGGCTCGACGCGCTACCAGGACATTGATTTCAAGATCCGGGCCCGCTGGGAGAGTCGCGTGGCCCGCCTCACCTTCACCTACAACTTCGGAAACCAGAACGTAAAGGCCGCCCGTCAGCGCAGCACCGGCACCGAGGCCGAACGCAACCGCGCCGGGGGCGGCAACAACTGAACCCGGAAACCATGGCCTCGCCCGCGTCGTCAGGGCCTTGCCGAACCAGGCGGCGGAACAGCCAAACGCCGATGCCGGTTGACTGAACCGTTGCGCGTGAATAGAATAACCAGCAACCAGAGGAAGCCGGGGGGGATCAACTGGGTCAAGCCCGGTGAATAAGCAACGGGTATGAAATCATCGAGTGCCTTGGCATACCGTACGGTGAGCCGGTTGTCGCCGGAATTGATTCGTTCGTAATCCGTTTCCTCAATCAGAACGACCCGTTCCCGGCCTTGAAACCGGAAGGTGGCGTGGTAAGTGTAGGTGCGCCAACTGCTCCTCCGGCCAGCGGACACCCGGTCAGTATCCAGCACAACGACGTCCGTGTCGCGCCCGTTGGTCCGCAGGTCGTCTACGTACCGGTAATACTGGATGGCATTGTAGGTAAAAAACAACGCCCCCGCGCCCAGCGCGATGATCAGGGCGAGTCGGGCAATGTCTTGAATAATCGTCCAGCCAGTAAGACTCACCAGGACGCCCCCGCCGAAGAAAAACAGGGATATCACAACGATGACAAACCCCGCCAGCAGCGTGTTTTCCGGCTTGAATTCGCGTACAACGGTCCAGTTGATTAACCTGGAAACCACCCGGGTCTGGTTGGACTTCAACGTCGGTTTCAGTTGCTCAAACGCGTTCCACCGTGGGTGATAGCGTAACTCGATCCGGTCACCCTTCGATAACCATAGCGTGTCGTTTACAAAGCGGGTTTCGTAACGTTGGTTCCGGTAGGCAAACCCGACGTAGACGAAATTGCCCAGCGCGTCCCACACCTCCCGGGGCTTCCGGTCGGTGTGGTCAATCTCAACGGTAATGGGTCGGCCTTCGGCCCGGAACTGACTTTGCCGTCGTTCGGCTTGGTAGCCGTGCCACATCAGCCACGCTGTCACACCCAGGAAAGCCATTACGACCAGCCCCCAGAAAATTTTGTACGCCCGGCCCAGTAAGCGGATCAATTGAAACATAACCAATCGCGGGAGTCATACCTTCCCGTTGAATCAAACCCCAAGGGTACCTCCGGTCGCCAGTGGATCATTGCCCGCCTTTTAGGAAACAAGGTCAGCCTTGCTCCGGGGTGTCGAATGTTCCTTGGAAGGTGTCGGCTCTGCCATCTTCGGTATTTTTTCCGCGGCCGGTAAACATGCCACTGCCATGGTTCAATACGCATCTCCGGTACCTTGGTGCTCAAATCCTTGGATGGTAAACAGGCGCCGGCAAAAAACAGCCGCGAGTCGCCGAAGGAACTTCCTGGGACTCCGGCTCATTGCTAGCCGTACCTGGTCCCCGACGGGGCAGCGGATGCGTTTGCGTAAGCGCAATTAAAATTTCACTGGTGCCTGAAGGTCAATGGCTCGCCGGGGCCGGCCCGGAATGCTGCTCACGTTTCTTCTCGCGCATTCCGGATGGACAATCCGATCACCGCAGCAAGGGTTGAATACCCCAATGGACAAGCTAAGCGCTAAAAAATTTACCTCTGAATTAAACAAGGTAGCTGGTCCCGAACGTATTTTGGCATTGTTGAGTCTGGTAAAAAAACAGATAGCCGACACTGAACTGCTTGTTGCCTGATCCGCGGGTTTTTGGCTCGTTGTTGGGTCAAAAACACTTCGCCCGCATTTGGCGGTTATTCCTCCTGAGCAGTCGTCAGTCCTCCGCAATGCTTTGCACTGCGGATAACTGATAATCCGTTACTTACCACTTCTTTACTGCTCAGAACTGTGGGCAGGGCAGTCTTCGGATCCGGCCGGCCACTTTTTTCTTGCCCTGTTTGCCGAGGGGAAAGTCGTAGGCGATGGAGATTTCGTGCGCGCCACCCGTAGCGCCGGCCAGTTGGGAAATGGTGAGGTCGTGGCTGTAGCCCATGTTCAAGCCCTTGTAGCGGAAACCCGTCAGCACGACGATGGACTCGTGGTTGCTCAGGCCTTGCTTGTACGGCTTGATGGGCAAACCCCGGTACCAACCGCCCAGCACGAACACGTTGTAGTTGGTGTACATACCCACCTCCAGCTGGTCAAATTCGCCCTGGGCTTTGTAGTTGGCGCAGAGCGTGACGCTTTTTTCCCGTTCCTTCTCGATGTCCTTGGTCCGGCTCAGCTTGTCGATGTAAAACTTGTAGCCGGTGTGCAGGGAGCCCTTCATGGGCAGGCGGCTTTCTCCCTTCATAAACGACTGGCCGGGGCGGTTCACGTGGTGGGCCGCGAAACCAAACCACCACCGCTCCCCGTAAAACAAGCCTCCGGAAGAAATGTCGGCGAAGGAAACGGCCGACGCGTCGAAGACCTCGGTGGTGAGGCGGCCGTTGGGACCCCACTCGCTCAGTTGGTCGTTGAAAACGAAACGGGAATAATCGATGCTCCGGTTGACGTAGGATAACTGGAAGCCGGCCCGGAAAGCGGTTTTCTGGCTCAGTTTCAGGTTGTACGAATACTGAGCCCCCAAATCCAGTGATTTCAAACCGGAGGCGCTGATCTGATCGTTGGTTACCAGCAACCCGACGCCGCTGTTGTAGCGTTCGAAATTGTGGTCAACGCCGAAACCCGAAGTCGTGAAGACGGCATCGAGCTTGGGCCACTGGATGCGGTGGTTGAACATCACCCGCGAATCGTCGGTGGTGCCGGCAAAAGCCGGGTTCAGGTACAGCGGCGCCGCGTAAAACTGCGAATACTGCGGGTCCTGCGCCCGGGCGGTTTTTACCAGCAAAAGCAGCGCCCAAAGAAGTACGTAAATTTTTTTCATAGTAGTTGGATTCAATGGTTTACCTTGAAAGAAAGACTGGTCTCCCTTTCAGGGTACCTCCACGTTCACGGTGTCGGTGTTGCCGCTCTGGTCGGTTACTTTCAGGGTCACCACATCGCCCGGGTTAAGGAGAAGCGTCTTGGGACCGGGGCCGGTTTTGCTCACGCTCCCGTTGGCGGGGAAGGTCCACGCGTAGCCCGTCGCGGCGATGTTGCCGGTGGAAATGCTCTGCACCACGTACTGGTTGCTGGCGCAGCCTTCGCGGCCGGGCTGCAGGGAAATGCCCGCCGCCAGGGCCGGGATGCCGCAGGTGCCGCCGCCCAGCTGGACGTTTTTCACGCTCACCGACTGGCAACCGTCGCGGTTGACCGTGAGTTGCACGGGGTAGGTGCCGTCGGCGCTGTAGGTGACTTCCGGGTTGGTCGAGCTGGACGTAGCCGGCGTGCCGGCGGTGCCAAAGGACCACTGGTAGAAGTTTCCCGATTCGATTACCGGGCTGAAAACTACCTTATAGGGACTGCCCGCGCAGCTGGAGTTGGCCGCATCCACCGAGAAATCGGCCACCGGGTAGGGGAAGACCTCGTACACCTGCGATTTGACCCGCTTCTTGCCGCCGTCCGTAATGGTCAGCACCACCACTTTTTTTCCCGGCTTCGTCCAGTAGATCAACGGCGGCTTGTAGGCCGATGACGTACGGGGCTGGGCGTCATTGCCGAAGTCCCACCGGAAATTGCTGGAGGAAGTGCTCTGGCCCCCCACCGACATGTCCCAGATGGATACCTTGTTGTTGACGCACGCGCCCCCGGCCGGCCCGAACGAAAAGTTCGGCTGGTTGGTGTTCGCGGGATCGCTGCTGCCGATGACCAGACTCTGCACGTAGGTATTTTTGCAGCCCGACTGGGAGGTGACCGTGAGCTTCACTACGTATTCACCGGGCTGCCCGTAGTACACGTTGTCTTTCACCTGGGGCCCCACTTCGTCGCCAATGGCCAGGCCAAAATCCCACAGGTACTCCTTGGCGTTCGGCTCGTCGGCCTTGATGTAGGCCACGGCCGGGGCGTTGGGGGTGTTGAGAACGATGCTGAACGAGGCCGTCGGCGAGGCGGCCACGCCGAAGCTCGTCTCGTAGGTGGCCTGGTTGATGCCGTTTCCCACGGTCAGCGAGGCGATCTTGGGGCCGGGGGTGCGGTAGGTAACCTGGTGCGGCCCCGCCGTCGTGGCCGAGAGGGGCGTGGCTCCGTCGCCGAAGTCCCACTGCCAGGTGGTGGCGTTGGCCGCGTTGGTCTGCTTGAACGTCACTGCCTGCCCCAGGCAGACCACGGGCGGAATCACCGAACCGTCGATGGTGAAGTCCGGTTTCAACGGGCCGGGTCCCGCCGTGATGGTAATCGTTTGGGAGGAAGACTGGGCGCAGGCCCCCTTGGCGACCGTCAGCCGGACGGGATACGCCGTACCGGGCGTGCCCCCCACCGCAAAGACGTGACTGGGGTTATCCGTGCTGTAGGTGGTGATTCCCCCGGTGGTCGGGTCGGTGATTTCCCAGAGGTAGGTCAGGCCCGCGCCGGTGGGGCCCTGGAAGGTGAGGGAAGCGGGCGCGGGTCCCGGGCTGCCGGTGTAGGTAAACGCGGCACCCGGCGCTTGGTCCACGAAGTAGGTGATGGTGCGCGTGTGGGCGGTTCCGTCGTTGCCCCGCACGGTCAGCGACACCGTTTTTTCCCCGACCGTCGTCCACTGCACCGTGGGACTCTGCGCCGCGGAGGTAGCGGGCACGGCGCCCGCCCCGAAGCCCCACGACCAGCTCCCGATGCCCGTGTCGGCGTAGCTCAGGTCGGTGAATTTCACGTCGGTGTTGGTGCAGCTGCCGCCCGCGGGGTCAATTTTGAAATCCGCCCGTACTTTCTTGGTAAACGTCAGCCGGGCCAGGATGGCCGTTTCCCCGTCGTTGTTTTGCAGGGTATTCTTCCCCCAGTCGGGCGTGAAGGCCGGGGTGGTGGTGTTGGTGGTCGTGCCGTATTTGTGCTGGAAATAAAAGGGAATCGAAACGCCGTCGGGAATGGCGTTGACGTCCTGGTCGTGGTGAAACCCGACCACGGTCACGCCGCCCTTCCACGGAAACAACCCCAGCAGGCCGGTGTTGCCGCCGCCCTCGCTGCCCCGCGATGGGTTGGGCTCCGAGCGGTTCCACTCGCCCGTCAGCAGCGAACTGTAGACCAATTGCTTGAGGTCCGGCTCGTACACCACCACGCCGTCGCCCGGGGTATCGCGCCGGTTGGAGGCCAGCAGGTTGGGCAACGGGGGTTCTTGCCGCTGGTAGGCATTGTTGGTGGTGGTGAAGCCCCGCGTGCGCAGCAACAGGTATACCCGGCCCGTGGCGTCGGCTTTCACATCGATCTCGGCGCGGGTGTCGCTCAGGTCGGGCCAGCCTTGGTTGTGACTGGGGAAGTCGAGCGCTTCGGCCACCGTGCCCACGCTGGCCGCGCTCAATCCCGCCGAAGAGCCGGCGAAGCCAGCCACGTAGGTGCTGTAGAGCAGGTCGCCGCTGGCCGCGCGGTACTTGCCCAGCCAGGAGGCGTGCAGGTTGCTGTTGGTGCCGGTAAACTGCTGGGTAAACGTGGCCGTCCCGAAGGGCAGCAGCGGGTTGTTCTGGATGGTGTTGCCGGCCCACATGGGCTTCACGGCGTTGCCGTTCTGACGACCAACCACCAGCACCGACCGCTGGGCCCCCGAATAATCCAGGGTGAGGGCATCCACGTACTGGTCGGGGGGCGACTGGTTGCCCGTTTCCTGGTAGAGGCGCGCCCACCACTTCCGGGCTCCGGTGGACGAGTAGGCCATCACGAACGGCTCGACGTCGGGTTGTCCGGCGGCGGTAACCGACTGGAAGCTGGCCCCGAAGTAGATGTCGTTGGTTTGCTTGTCGACGGCGATGCCGCCCACGTAGCCGGTCGGGTTGGCCCCCGACTGGTAGCCGGTGTAGCCCGGCGTGGACTGGGTGGCCCCGGGCACGCTCACGTTGCACGCCGCGTCGTAGAAGTAGTCGAGTGGCCAGCGGCCCCGTTTGACGGTGCCGTTTTCGTCGTTATACACCGCGCTGTAGTCGGCGGCCGTCCAGGAGCGCAGCGAGCAGCGCCCCAGTTTCAGGTTCACCATGCTTTCCTGGGGCTTCACCTGGGCGTTGGAGAAAGCGGGCGTCCATTCGCCCAGCGTCGGGCTGCCGTCGAGGATGTTGGTGCCGGCGTGGGTGGTCCAGTCGGGCACGATGTCGTTGGCCGAACCGTCGGCTTTCCGGCGCTTGATGACGCACCCGTCCGTGCCGTACGGCTCGCCGGTCACGTACACCACCTTGCCATCCCCGCCCACGTCCCAGGGCTGCCGGGACTTGTGGAGCCCGGTGGCCCACACGTTGAAGGACCAGGTGAGGCCGTTGGGAGCGCCCCCGACAAAATTATTGTTCAACCGGGCCAGGAAGTAGCCGTCGTACCGGCCGGTGACTCCGTTGGTGGCGGCCCGTTCGGTGTATTCAACGTTGCCCGAAATGTAGATGTCGTCGGTGGCGGCCCCGGGCACGGTGTTGGTCTTCAGGTGACGGATGTCTTCCACGTCGCCTTTGGCGAAGTGAACCACCCGCAGGATGGTCTTGAGGTCTTTGCTGATGTGTAAGATCAAGCCAATCTTCTGGCGGGTGGAGCGTTCGTTGCGGATGTTTCCCCTGCCGATCTGCGTGCGCGGGATGGCCGGGCCGCTCGGGCCGTTGCTCAGCCAGTTCAGGTTGGTGGCCGACCCGCCGACCAGGTAGGTGCTGTCCGAGAGTTGCAGCACCGTATTGAAGCGCTCGGCTCCGGTATTGCCCGCGTAGGCCACAATGTCCCGTTGGGCGTAGGTGAGCCCGGAATGCAGGAAAAAAAGGATCGTACCGAACAGGTGAAAGGCAGCTTTTCGATTTCCCATGGCTTGATGATTCACATTTGAATCAAAACTACGGGGCTGGGCTTTAAGAAACCGGGTGGAATGGAGCCATTCCTTGCAACGTACTTTTTGGCGTTTACTTCGGATCGAAATAGTAGAATTCCTTCCCTAGTTTTGGTTGCGGATGGTGCAGAACCCATTCCGCCCGCGCTAAAAAGCCTCCGCTATGAGAAAGTGCTACTTCGTTTTGGTTGGAACCGTTCTCTCCTTATTATTGCTACTTCCTGGCTACCAGGGATTTGCTCAATTTTCGGCCAGCCCGTCGGCCGGATGCGCGCCGCTGCTGGTGACGTTTACCGGTCCGGCGGGAGAATATGATTTTGACGGGGCAACTGGTCCCCAGGGATTCGTCCCCACGGGGGCCAATCCCGGGCGCCAATACCTGGCTCCGAATACCTACCAGGTGCTTTACCGGCCCAATGCCACTGGTTTGGTTTCCGCAGTGGCTACCATCAATGTGTATCCCAAACCTACCCCGGCATTTGACGTGACGGAAGTGGCCGGGGTGCCGGGCAAGGTCGGCGTGGCCACGGGCTGCGCACCCCTGACGGTCAGGTTCGCCGATGCCTCCAGTTCTCCCCCCGCTGCGCCCCTCGTGGGCTGGACCTGGTACTTCGGCGACGGCAGCACGTCCACGGATCAGAATCCGCCCCCGCACACGTACGCGCAAACCGGTATCTACACGGTGGAACTGGTGGTTCGGACGGCCAACTGCCAGGAAAACATCAAGCGGACGGACGTGGTGGTGGTGACCGAACCCCCCGACGTGGATTTCAGCGTCGATCGCACCGGCTCCTGCGGATCGGCCACGGTGCAATTCACCAACACCAGCACGAAGCTGGGCAATAACCCGCAATACCAATGGGAGTTCCGGGACGCCGGGGGAAACCCGATTGCCACCAGCACCGACGAAAACCCCTCCGTACTCTTCACCACGGAAACTTCCTACACGGCCAAGCTGACCGTCAAGGACGCCTCGGGCTGCGTCAGTACAAAGGAGAAACCCAACGTTTTCCGCATTTCCAACAACTACGTTATCGACTTCAGCTACGCCATCGACCAGGGAAGCTGCCGACCCATCAAGGTCCGGTTCACGAGCCAGTTCCTCGACCCGGCCAACGTGGCCAACCAGCAGGTGGATTGGGAAGTGTACGACCCGAACGGCGTGTTGGTGGGAACGATATCGGGCCTGAACCCCGAATATAACTTCTCCAGTCCGGGTACTTACCAGGTACGCGCCACCTCGAGCGGGGGTACCTACAATTGCCCGGTGAACAAAACCCCCCTGAAGGACATCCAGATCGAAAGCGGGGGGGAGGCGAAATTCACCAGCACCAACCGCGAAGGCTGCCAGTTGCCGCACATCGCCACTTTCGACGCCAGCACGTCGGTCAACGTGGCGGGCAACAGCTACGCCTGGGATTTTGGCGACGGTACCCTGGGCACGGGCGTAAACCCCACGCATACCTATGCCAACTACGGCGACTATACGGTTAAACTCACCATCACCGACGCCAACGGGTGCCCGAGCACGGTGAAGAAAGACCAGGAAGTGCGGGTCCTCAAGGTAAACGCCGCTTTCGGGGCCTACCTCACCTACGGGTGCAACGACGCCAACGGCGATTTCCCGGTGAACTTCATCGACCAGTCGAACTCGCCCGTGCCGGTCACGTCCTGGAAGTGGGAATTTTTCGACGAAGCCAACCAGCTGGTCGGGACGGTGCAGGGCAGCGATCCGAACGTGCACAAGAACCCGACTTTCACCTTCAACACCGTCAACGCCAACGACGGCCGCGCCCAGTACAGCGTCAAGCTGACCGTTACCACGGCCGACGGTTGCAGCGGCGCGGCGGAACGGAAGAACTACATCAAGGTGGGCGACAAGCCGCGCGCCGGTTTTACGGCCAACCCGCCCTACGGCTGTCCCAACACCACCGTCAATTTCACCTACACCGGCATCGCCCGTTTCGATTCGTTGTACTGGTTTCCCCTGGGCTACGGCGGCACCCGCATCAACCGGACCACCAACCAGAATCCGAACCTGGACTATACCTACAACGTGGACCCGGGTACGTACGTGGCCGGTTTGGTGGTCTGGAACGGCGGCTGCTCCGACTCCACGCACTACCGTCTCAATAACCCGACCGACCCCAAATTCACGCAGTTGGCCCCGCGGGCCCGGGCCAACTGGTTCATTGACCAGTGCAACCCCGGTGGCGTGTACTTCACCGACCGCTCGCTGGGCGCGCAGTTCTGGCGCTGGGATTTCGGCAGCGCCGCCGTTCCCAACGCCTACCCGGCGGGCGCGGCCATCCGCGATTTCCTGCCCGGAACGGTTCCAACGGCCCTGCGCAACCCGGTCGTCAATTACCCCGGCCCCGGCACCTACGCCGCGACGCTCTTTACCGAAGCCGACAACGTCTACTACGTGACCGATCCGGTCACCGGAGCCCGGTTGCCAAACAGCGCCGGCACATCCATCACCTACACCACCAACCCCAACGAAGGCAACGCGCCCCTGCACTTCGGATCGGTCACCACCTCCGACAGCGTGCTCCTGATCCGTTGCCGCAGCCAGGAAACCCTGACCGTCGTAGTGCCCGGTACCACCGCCACGGTGGACATCGATTCCGACTACCTGACCACCAATCCGAACTGTTTTCCGGTGGTCGTCAACTTTCAGAACAAGACGGCGGGCGCCGCTTCCTGGTACTGGATACTGGGCAACGGGCAGGTATCTACTGAAGAGAACCCCGCGGGCATTGTCTACGATAAACCCGGCAAGTACACGGTGGAACTGGTAATCACCACCGGAACGG
>JACMKY010000179.1 GCA_014379925.1 Cytophagales bacterium
GCAGTAGGCAGTTGGCAAAGTGAAGAAAGAAAGCCGGCTCAACCACGGATTTGTCAAACAATGGCTTTTTTATTGTCTGCCGCCCATTCCGTTGCCGGCTGTTTTGAGGTGACTTGTTTTGGCATTTTTTCCCGCAAAATGCGCACATTTGTGCCCTCGCCCGCCGGTCGCGCAATTGGCCCCGTCGTGCCGGCTTCACCAACCGGCGGGTAATCAGCCAGGTCTGCCCATTTTCCTATGCTTTACACCGAACAACAAGTCCGGGGTTTTCACCAACACCGCTTCGCCTTTTTAGTGGTGGATCAATCCGGCCACGTGCTCACCCTTACGCTGAATCGCCCGGAGAAAAAGAACGCGATGAACGCCGTGCTCACGCGGGAACTGGCTTTTGCGCTGGAATACGCCCATCACCAGTCCGACGTTCGGGTGGTGGTAGTGGATGCCCGGGGGGACGTGTTTTGCGCCGGAGCCGACCTGAAAGCTTTCGCGGGCGAATCCCCGGCCAGTGACTCCACCGTTCCCGTCCCCGTCGAACCCATCCGGTTGGGCGACGTGCTGGCAGGTCTGCACAAGCCCAGCATCGCCAAGGTTCACGCCCCCGTTTACGCCGGGGGATTTTTGCTGGTGGGGGGCTGCACGCACGTGATCGCCTCCGAAAATGCCACCTTCAGCCTGCCCGAAGTGAGACGGGGAATCTTTCCGTTCCAGGTTCTGGCCACGTTGATGCGCCTGATGCCCGCCCGCCTGGCCTTGGACCTGTGCCTTCGCGCCCGTACGTTGTCCGCCTCCGAAGCCCAGCGGATCGGCCTGGCAACGACCGTGGTACCCGCCAGTCACCTGGAAGCGGAAGTCCGTAGCCTGGTGGGCGAGTTGTTGCAGGGTTCGCCCACCGCCATTCAAATGGGCCTGCGGGCTTACCAGGAAATGCAGCGCCTGCCCGCCGACCAACAGCACGCCTACTTGCAGGGGATGTTGCAGGAAGCGTTGAAAACCGAGGATGCCGCCGAGGGAATTGCCGCCTTTGCCCAAAAGCGGCCACCGGAGTGGAAAGGGTAGTGAGTGGTAAGTCGCGGGCCGGAAGCAACCAGCGGGAAACAGCGGGTGTCGGGAAGAAGCAAATGAGTGGTAGACTTCCGCACGGCTGCTTACTGAAGCCGCCGAACGCAATTGACTTACCACTTCTGACCTACTGACTTACAACTTACCGCTGCGCATTGACTTTGCCGCAACTAAACGTAACTTGTTGCGTTGTTCAACCAAAACTTAAAGGAACTGACCTCAATGAACCGCAAAGATTTTCTCCGATCCACCCTCGGAACGGCAATGGCCCTGACGGGGATGGACACCCTCGCCAAAAACGCCGGGATTACCGGCGCGCCGGAACTGAGTGCCCCCCCCGCGTTTACGCTGCCGCCCCTGCCCTACGCCAACAGTGCCCTGGAGCCGCACATTGACATGCTGACCATGGAAATCCACCACGACCGCCACCATAAGGCCTACGTGGACAACCTCAACAAAGAAATTGACGGCAAACCCCTGGCGAAACTGACCATCGAAGCGATCTTGAAGGACGTAAGCAAACACCCCGTCGCGGTGCGCAACAACGGTGGCGGCCATTACAACCACACCTTCTTCTGGAAACACCTGAGTCCGTCGATGAGCGACCGCGCCTCCGGGCCCGTGGCCGATGCCATCGACAAGGCGTTCGGCACGGAGCTGGCCTTCCGGGAAGCGTTCGCCAAAGCCGCCACGGCGCGTTTCGGTTCCGGTTGGGTGTGGCTGATCGTGGACAAGAGCAAAAAGCTGGTGATTTCTTCTACCCCCAACCAGGACAATCCGCTGATGGACGTCGCGGAAGTGAAGGGTATCCCCGTGCTGGGACTGGACGTGTGGGAACACGCCTACTACCTGAAATACCAGAACAAACGGCCCGATTACGTCCGAGCCTACTGGAACGTGGTGAACTGGAATGAAGTCAACAAGAATTACGAAGCGGCGATGAAAGGATGAACCGTTTCCTGTTTACTGGTATTTTACGAACCTGATTCAATCCACCAACCAAACGTATGACCGAATTCCTGCACCGGGAGGTCCCTTCCCTGGACCTGGCCGATTTTACGGCGGGTGACGCGGCCAGGAAAGCGCAGTTCGTGCGCGATCTGGGAGCGGCTTTCAACACCATCGGTTTCGTGGCCAACAAGAACCACGGCCTCACCGACGAACTGACCGAAAAGCTCTACGCCGGCTTTCAGCACTTTTTTCTCTCTGCCGATGCCTTCAAGCAACGCTACGAGCGTCCCGAACTGCACGGACAACGCGGCTACATCGGCAAGGGCAAGGAACACGCCAAAGGCCGCACGACCGGCGACCTGAAGGAATTCTACCACGTTGGCCAGCACGTAACGGACAACGACCCGATCGGGGAAGAATACCCCGCCAACGTTTTCCCGGAAGCAATGCCCCAGCTGCGGGAAGCGGCGCTGGAAGCCTACCGACGCCTGGAAGGGGCCGGTACGCAGGTGCTCCGTGGCATTGCCTTGTACCTGGGTCTGGAAGAACACTATTTCGACGACAAGGTGAAAAATGGCAACAGCATTCTCCGCGCCATTCACTATTACCCCATTCCCGACCCGGCGGCCATCCCCGACGGTGCCGTGCGGGCGGCGGCCCACGGCGACATCAACCTGATTACCTTGCTGATGGGCGCCAGCGCCGATGGGTTGCAAGTGCTGCGCCGCGATGGCCAGTGGATTCCCATCACGGCGCTGCCCGAACAGGTTGTGGTGAACGTGGGTGATATGCTCGACCGGCTGACCAACAACAAGCTCAAATCCACCATTCACCGGGTGGTTAATCCGCCCCGGGAGAAAATGGGCACTCCGCGGTTTTCCATCCCTTTTTTCATGCACCCGCGCTCCAGCATGGACCTCACCTGCCTGACCAGTTGCGTGGACGCCGAGCACCCCAAGGCTTATTCCGACACGACGGCGGGCGAGTTCCTGGAAGAACGGCTGGCGGAGATCGGTCTGAAGAAATAATCCAACCGAACCCATCTAACCCCGGGATACGAACGATGGCAACGGTCAGGGAGTACAGTCCGGTGCTTACGGTGCGGAAGATCCGGTACCTGATCTTCCTCAAGGACGTGGCGATCCTGGCTTGCACCGCGTTCGGCGGTCCGCAAGCGCACCTTTCCATGTACCTGGACCGGCTGGTCTACCGACGGGGCTACCTGAGTGAGGGGGAGTTGATGGAACTGACCGCGCTCTGCCAGGTGCTGCCCGGCCCCACCTCTACCCAGACCCTGACGGCGATTGGGTTCAAGATCGGCGGTCCCAACCTGGCTTACCTCACGCTGCTGGTCTGGATCACGCCCGCCGTGGTGTTGATGACGGCGGCGGGCATCGGGGCAAGCTACTTGCCCAACCTGAATTTCGCCCGCTTCGTGCAGCCGATGGCCGTGGCCTTCGTGGCTTTTGCCGGTTTCAAAATCAGCCGGGGTTTGCTGCGCAACCGTTCGGATCTGTTGCTGATGGTGCTGGCCATGGTATTTTCCTACCTGTTCCGCTCGCCCTGGGCCTGCCCGCTGATCCTGCTGGCGGGAGGCGGCTACACCGCCCTGGATTACCGGCGCCACCAACGGGTGGAGAACAAACCGCCGATGCGGGTCAAGTGGGGCAATGGCATCCTCTTCGTTTCGGTCGCTTTCGGGGCTGCCATCCTGGGTGGTCTCACCCACTCGCGGCCCGTGCTGCTGTTCGAGAACTTCTACCGCAACGGCAGTCTGATTTTCGGGGGCGGCCAGGTGCTCACCCCGCTGCTGTTTGCCGAATTTGTGCAATTCAAGCATTACCTTTCCTCGGAAGAGTTCTTGTCGGGGCTGGCATTGGCGCAGGTAGTGCCGGGGCCGGTTTTTTCCTTTTCCGCC
>JACMKY010000018.1 GCA_014379925.1 Cytophagales bacterium
AATAACCCGAAATAAATCCTGTTACTCTGTATTTATAATTTGCAGAAGCTGTTTCCTCGTCATACTGCTCTACCAACCAGTAATAACCAAAATCACGAATGCCAACGATCAACTGCCAGAAGCTGTTCATTGCATTAATAAATGAAATAGTTAATTTATTTGGAAAAAAAATACACCTAAATCTAAATGAGCTTGATTTTATTCTCAGGTAAACAGGTGAATAAAATAATCGACGCTTTTAACCCTCTCCGTTCCACGGCGGCCTCAACCCCTCTCCACTTGGAAAGGGGAGCCATTGTCTAGTTCCTAGTCCTTCCTTGCCTCGCTTGCCTTCCTGCCTCGCTAGCGGCTCATGGTGGCCCAAGCCATGAGATTCCCCGAGTGGTGCTCGTATTTCTTAGGTGGAGGAAATCAAGTTAATAATTTTGCCCGTACTATTGTTAATAACCTATTTCTTCGGGAGTCCGCTTGTATCGGATTCTGCGATGCGATAGCCTACAACTGTGAATAAGTCAAAAATAGTACAATTCTGCCCGTCTGATGCAAACTTAAACACTTGTTCGACAGATTTATCTAGTTCCTCTTGGAAGACAGTTGGATACTCAATTCTACAATTGCTCATTTTAAAAAGAATTGGTAGCACCATTAGATTACTTGCTACGGCTTTGCCATTTACTCGTCGAGGCTTCCAATGACCGCTGGTTTTCAATATCACTTCTTTTAGATACTTTTTTGTACTGTCTCCGATATTACCGGTCACCTCTGCGAAAGTGATTTTACCGCTCGCATTCAATTTAAAGTTAACGGCCACCAAAATTCGGCTTTTATCGCAACTATCTAATTCGGAAGGGTATCGTAAGCTCCGCGCAAAATACTGTATCAGTCCTTGTCCCTTATAACCTAGCTGGGGAACTTGATCGTTGACTTGCGCCATTCCTACCCAAGAAATGGCAATCATTAGCCCGGAAAGAATCAATTTCGTCTTCATAACACTTCTTACGTTAACGACTTTTTCTAAGATCAAGCAGTAGAATATTTTTACCTAAACCCTGACCACTGACGTCTCCTCATTCGGGCGGGCCGGCGGGCGGGCCGTGCCGCCCGAAGTGCTGGAAGATGGCCGGCGGAGGCGCTACCAGTTGGATGCGCTCCCCGGTAACCGGGTGGGTGAAGGCCAGGGAATGGGCGTGCAATCCCAGGCGCTTGATGGGACTGCCGTGGGCGCCGTACTTCTTGTCCCCCACGACGGGACAACCCAGGTCGGCCAGGTGAACCCGGATCTGGTGCTTGCGCCCGGTCTCGATGCGGACTTCCAGCAGGCTGTATTCGGCGTAGGCTTTCAGCACGCGGTAGTGCGTGATGGCGTACAAGGCATCCGGCGTTCCTTCCGGACAGACGTACACCTGGTAGGCGTTGTTTTCGCGCAGCCAGTTCTCGACCGTTCCCTCCGGCTGCGGCGGACGTCCCTCCACCAGGGCCAGGTACTTCTTTTCGGTTTCGGGCCAGCTCTGCTGCAAATCCTCCTTCACTTCTTCACTCTTGGCAAAGACCATCACCCCCGATACCTCCCGGTCCAGGCGGTGAACGATGAAAATCTTGGTTCGTCCGTGGGAGTCTTCGGCCACGTACTGGGACACGGCCTTGTAGAAGGTCTTCGTCTTTTCGCGGTCGGTGGCAATGGAGAGCAGGCCCGACGGCTTCTCCATGGCGATCAGGTAGCGGTCTTCGTGGAGGAGCGGGAAGGGAGCGTTGGCTTTCTTCTGGGTAGCCTTCTGCTTGGGGCTGACCAGCCGGTTCACTTCCACCAGTTGCCCGGCGGCCACGGGCGTATCCGGCCGCTTCTGCACCTCCCCGTCCACGACCACGCCGCCGTAGCCGATCAGGTTGCGGACCTTGGTTTTGGAAGCCGCCCCGGTCGCCTTCAGCAAAAAGTCGAGCAGGGTGGTGGTTTCTTTGACGATCAGTTTCATATTATTCAAGTACCATAACGTGGATGCCGTGAGTTAGGCGCCTAGATTCAACGAAAGGACTTAGCTTAACCCGCGTGTTTCGTAAAATAAGCATCCGCTAAACCGAAAGAAGGAGGCTCATTCCCCCAATCATTTCTGCACGTCGCGTGTGAAAGGAAATATTCAAAAATTAAAAATACCTTTATTTCCGCTAAAAAGGGGCTTTTTTCTGACTTCTAAAAATGCGGCCCCCGGCCAACCCCCGGCACGGCAAGCGAATCTTTTCCGCCGGCTTGCCAGTTGCCCTCCTTCGCAACCGGATGCGGCGCGTAGCGGCAAACGCCCCGTTCGCTGGTTTTTTTGGATAAGGTGGGTTTTGGGGTTACGAATATCCTTTGTTTTCCTAGTATTGTGAACCCGTAGGGCAAGCGGTCGGCCAGTGAGTTCGCCCGGCCGGAACCCATTCGTAACCACCTGAAGATGAAAACTTTCCTTCACTCCGCGCCGAGCCTGGCTTTCCTCCTGCTCATCCCGTTGGGGGATGGTACGCCGGAGACCACTGTCCACCCGGCTCCGGATCGTTCAACAACCCGGAAAACCATGCCCCACGCCGCCCAACTCCCCAAGGAAGTGTATTACTACGGCCACGAAGGCCAGCAGCCCGCGCAAGTCCCCCTCCGCGCCGGCCCCCTGCGGCTGCTCTACGAGGCGGGAAACCTGCGCTACGTCCGGTTGGGAGAGCGGGAAGTGGTGCGGATGATCTACCCGACCCTGCGCGACCGCAACTGGGGGACCTACCTGCCCACCCTGCGCAACGAAAAAATCGAACAGACCGCCAACTCTTTCCGGATCAGCTACGAGAATCACTACGATTCGGAGGGCATCCAATACCGCTTCCGGTGCGTCATCGAAGGCAAACCCGACGGCACGATCCGCTTTGAGCTGGATGGGGAAGCGCTTTCCACGTTCCTGAAAAACCGCCTGGGCATCTGCGTGCTGCACCCCATTGCCGAACACGCGGGCCGTTCCGGCGAAATCACCCGGCCTGACGGCAGCCAGTACACCGGCAAGTTTCCCGTCGATGTTCAGCCCGACCAGCCGTTCAAGGACATCCGGACCATGCGCTGGGAAGTAGCACCCAACTGCTTCGCTTCCCTGGCCTTCGGCGGGGAAGTATTCGAGACGGAAGACCAGCGCAATTACGGCGACGCCTCTTTCAAGACGTACTGCACCCCCCAGGACCGACCCAAGCCCGCCGAGGTCAAGCAAGGCGACCGCCTCCGGCAGACGGTGGAGTTGACCCTGGGCGGAACGGTTCCCGCGGTTGACGGCCCACCAACCCCGTTGCAATTGACCATCTCCGAAGGGGAAACCACGCCTTTGCCGGCCATCGGCACGGGTCGTTCGAGCGAGGTGGGTGAATTGTCGGCCGGAGAAATCGAGCGCCTCAAGGCGCTGAAACTGGCGCACTACCGCGTGGACGTGGCTCCCGCCCAGCCCGACTGGACCACCCGGCTGCAAGCGGCCGTACGGGAATCCCGGCAACTGGGCCTACCGCTGGAAGTGATGCTGTATCCCGGCACCGACCCCGTGGCCGACGCGAACGCTTTCCTGCGCGAATGTCCCAGCGAACGGGTGAGCGTGCAATCCATCACCGTTTTCCAGAAGGGCGACCTGTCGCCGGTCGTGCGGGCGTTGAAGGAAGGCTACCCGAATACGCCCGTGGGAACGGGGGCCAACGGCGTGTTCATGGGATTGAACGCCACCCGCACGATTGCCGACGGGGCCGAGTTTGTGGCCTACGCGGTGGATCCCCAGATTCACTTGTTCGATAATACGTCGATTGTCGAAAACCTGGCCGGGCAGGGCTTCGCCGTGCCGAGCGCCCGGAAGTTGGGCAACGGCCGGCCCGTTTACGTCACGCCCGTCACGCTCAAGCCGTCCCGTCGTCCGGCGACCGGGCCGGTGGCGGGCGATGCCCTGCCGCGTTCCTCGGACGTGCGGCAGATGTCGCTGTTCGGGGCGGCCTGTACGGTGGGCAGCCTCAAGGCCCTGGCCGAGGCGGGGGCGGCGAGCGTCACGTACTACGAAACGGTGGGCACGCAGGGACTGATGCAGGCGGGCGCACCGGTGGCCCCGGCGGTGTTCAAGGCCCCGGCCGGCGCTGCGTATCCGTTGTACCACGTGCTGCGGAGCGCGGGGGAATTCGGGCCGGCCCGCGTGTTGAAAAGCACGAGCAACCGGCCGCTGACGGTGGATGGATTGGTGTTGTCGAACCGCAACGCCCGGCGAATTCTGCTGGCCAACTACACCGGCCAGGAGCAAACGGTGCGGGTGGGTCCCCTGAAAGGCAACGCCCAACTCCGCACCCTCGACGAAACCAACGTTTCGGAGGCGATGAGCAGCCCGGAGACGTACGCCAAAGAAGTGGCCCAACCGCTTTCGGTCACCAAAGGCTACACCACCCTGCGCCTGAAGCCCTACGCCACCGCCGTGGTGGACACCCGGGAGTGAACGTTTTCTCCAACGGCGGCGCGTTCCGGGCAACCAGTTGGGGGTAGATACGAGGAAGCAACCGCTTCCGTAGCGTGGGACCGGCGTGGGAAGCGGTCGCAAGGTTGATCGCTCGCCCGGGATAGAAAAATTGATCCGCAAGAAGCGGGCCCGCTCGGATAGATCCGCTTTTTTCCGTATCCTTGTTCGGGTTCGGGTTTCCCTTGCCGGCTTTCGCCAACCTCAAAAAGATGCCCTGCCGTAACCCCGCCCTGCTGCTGCTTGCCTTCCTCCTTCCGTATTCCCTCGTCCGGGCCCAGACCTACCCCTTCGCCCGGCTGACCGGCACGCCCACGATGAATACGCGGGGTTGGAACCTGGTGGGCGACGCCCGCATTGGCGACACCAACGGCGACGCCAATGCCCTGAGCGATGAGATGATCTTGTGCAACCTCGGTTTCTTCAACAGCGGAGCCTGCTTCTACAACCAGCCCGTCAACATCTCCCAGTGTCAGAAGTGGACCGCCGAGTTCGACTACCGCATCTACGACGGCACCGGCGCCGACGGCATTGCCTTTTGTTTCCTGGCCAACCCGCCCACGGGTTTCGTACCGGGGGGCAACATCGGCATTCCCAGCCGTCCGCGCGGATTGATGGTGTTGCTGGATACGTACCTCAACTGCCCGGGCACCACGCCGGTACCCAAGTTGGAGATCCGATCTGCCGACGGCAGCGTTCAGTACGGAAGTGGCACGGAGGGCATCCTGGAGTGTCCCTCCCCTCCCCAACCCACCTCCGGGACCCTTCCCGAATTACGGCGATCCACCTACAACCGCTTGCGAATTACCTACGATTCCGGCAACATCCGGGTGTTCGTCAACAACCAACTGCGGCTGAGCGGTTTCTACCGGATTGGCTTCTCCGGATACTTCGGTTTTACGTCCAGCACCGGCGGCTTCAACGACCGGCATTCCATCCGCGACTTCACCCTCTACACCTTCAAGCCCATCGTCGCACCGCCCGACGCCGGAGCGGATCAGTTCGTGTGCAGTGGCGACAGCATCCAGATCGGCGTTCCACCCCGGCCCAACGACCCGTACACGTATTCCTGGAATCCCACCAACGGCCTCAACAACGCCAACATTCCCAATCCCAAGGTCAGGTTGTTCAACTCCACACGGGCACCCGTCACGTACACGTACTTCGTAACCAAGGATTCGTTGGCCAACGACACCCTCTGCGCGTTTTCCGAGGCGGTAAACGTGACGGTGTACGGAAAGGCCGCGCAGGCCGGGTTCGATTTTTCCCTCTGTTCCGGCTCCCCGCAAACCATTCAGGCGTTCGAGCAGGCCGGTTACGCGTACGCCTGGTCACCCGCCACGGGGTTGTCGAATCCCCGGACGGCCCGACCCGAAATAAGGATCGTCAATTCCACCGACGCTCCCGTCACCCTCCGGTACGTCCTGTCGGCCACGTCCCCGACGGAGGTCTGCCCGGCCTACGACACGTTGAACGTGACGATCCTGCCGGCGGTAGCCCGGGCCGGACCGGACGTGGCATTCTGCACGGGCGAGCGTCGTCCGCTGGGCAGTGCTCCGTTGCCCGGCTACCAGTACACGTGGTCACCGGCCACGGGCCTGAGCGACCCGAACAGTGCCAATCCCACCGTCACGCTGACCAACCCGACCGGCGGGCCACAAACGTTTCGGTATGCCGTGACGGCCAACACCCGCACCGGCGGCTGCCTGGGTACGGATACCGTTGAGGTAACGGTGCTACCCCCGCTCGCCCAACCCGCACTGGTCGGTCCCCGCTCGGTTTGCCCGGACGTAACGGGAGTAGTCTACCGGGTTGACCGTCCCCAGGCCGGGGTGGGGTACCAGTGGACCGTGGAGGGAGGCATCCTCCGGGGCGGTCAGGGGAGTGACCGCGTCGAAATCGATTGGGGTCCCGCCACCCCGGTTGCCCGGGTATCGGTCAGCACCACCAACGCGGCCGGTTGCGTGGGCAGCACCGGCCGCCTCACCGCGCGGATTGATCCGGCGTTGCTTCCCGAAAAACCATTCAGCCCCGGGCACGCGGATACGCTCTGCCTGTCGCAGGCCACGGGCATCCGCTACCAGATTGCCAACGCCACCGGTTCGGTCTACACCTGGGGCGTTTCCGGCAATGGTGTACTCGTCAACGGGCAGGGAACCAACGGCATCACGGTCGATTGGCAGCGCCCGGGAACCGGCCAGGTCTGGGTGAGCGAGCGGAGCACGACCCGCACCTACGCGTGCAGCGGCCTTTCCGACACGTTGTCCGTGCTCGTTCATCCCGTCCCCACGCCCAAGCCCGTCGAGGGAGCAGCCGACGCGTGCGCCTTTTCGACGCAGGGCTACCGGCTGGACGGGGAGCGGGGTTCCACCTACCAGTGGCGCGCGGAAGGAGGGGCGGTGGTGCGTACGAGCGGCAACGCGGCGACCGTTCTCTGGGGCGCGGCGGGCGCGGGGAACGTGTTGGTAACGGAAACCAATGCTTTTGGCTGCGCCGGCGCGGGGCTGAGTTTTCCGGTAACCCTCCATCCCGTGCCCCAACCCTGGGTGGTCGCCGCCGATTCGGTGATTTGCCCGCAACGGGCGGTTGGACGGACCTACCAGGTGGCGGGCTTTGCCGGCTCCCGCTTCTCCTGGACAATCACCAACGGGCAGATCACGGGCAGCAACGCCGATAGTTCAGCCATTGCGGTGAACTGGAATACCACCAACCTGCCCATCCGACTGCGCGTCGTCGAAACTTCCGCGCGGGGTTGCTCGGGTGCCTCCCTAGACCTCACCCCGCTCTACGACGCCACGATCCTCTTGTTCGAGTCCGTTTCTACCCGGCTGGAGGAGGAAAAGGACGTGGTCCTGCGTTTCCGGTTCAAAAACGCCCCGGCCCGGCCCAATGCCTTCGCCGTTAGTCGCCGCACGCGGCTTCCCAGTCCCGGCGCGTGGGCGGCCGTGGGTACGGTTTCTTCCCGCGATACGCTCTACACCGATCCCGGTCTGGCCACCGACGACCACGCTTACGAGTACCGAATCGAGGGGAAGAATTTCTGCGACGTACCGTTGGCGGCGGTTCCCCATTCCTCCGTCCGGCTGGTGGGCAGGGGCGACGAGCCGACCGAAACGGTGCTGCTCGCCTGGAACGACTACGTGGGCTGGACCGACGGGGTGAAGTCTTACGAGGTGTGGCGCCAGTTGGACGAAGAACCCGGCCTGACCCCTTACCAAACGTTGGACAGCAACGAATTTACCCTCTCCAGAACCAACGCCAGGGACGGCTTCCGGCACTGCTACCGGATCCGGGCAGTGGAAAACGGGGGCTTGGGTAGCGTCTCCTGGTCGAACGAGGTCTGCCTGACATTCGAGCACGCGCTGTTCATTCCCAACGTGATTACGCCCAACGGCGACGGGAAAAACGACGCCTGGGTGATCGAAAACCTGGAACTGTATCCCGACCACGAACTGACAATGGTCAATCGCTTCGGCAAGGATGTTTTCCGCACCCGCGCGTACCGGCAGGATTGGAACGGGCAGGGACTGTCCGGCGGCGTGTATTACTACTTCCTGAAAACGGGCCGTCGGAACGGGATGGTTCGCGGGTGGGTGCAGGTACTGCGCTGAAATCCGGTGACGGATACGGGGGAAAGTACTTGTTGACTGATGAATCGCGGGCGTTGCCCTTACGCGCTGAAAAGAAGCTTTTGCTCACTCAGGAAAAGCCCTTTCTACGCAATTGGTCAATGGCGTGCGTAACATCACACAACAACAATTAATCATCTTCTTGTTTTTCAACATTTTAAGATTGACGCTAACCGGTTCTTTGACCAGTTTACCGAACCGACGAAGAAATTCGGTTGTTTGGTCATTCGATTTTTGGCGATTGGTAGCCGCGGTCGTATTCGGCCAGTTTTCATACGCCTTGGTAGTGCTACGCAATCCATTCCCTTCGCTACCCGGACGGCGGTGCCCGTCTCTCATCTTGCCACTGAGCTGGGTCAAGGGTTTGTCGAAAGTACCCGCGGCCCAGGCAGCATTCGTCGCTGAGCCACGTTGACTGCAGCAGAGCGCATTGCCATCGGTACAAATAGCGGAAATCCGGTGAACGGGTACGCGGGAAACCCCGGGGGTGATCGGCCTCGCCACGGCTACCGGACCGGCCGGTTCACCCGGTGCCGGACCGTTTACTCGGCAAAAAACCACGTAAGGAAAGGTTCTCTTTCGGGTTTCGTTCCCGGTATTCTGGTTAGCAACCGGCGTTCCTTACCTTCCCGTCCCTGCGCACTGCACCGGAGCTGGCTTACCGAACGTGGGACCGGCGGTATAGAGGAAAAAATCAATTCGTCCACCAATCCACAACCGTTCTATTTTATGCAGGAATTATTCCTTACCGTACGGGACAGAAGAGCCCGGCTCGAGCAGACCAATTTTATCCAGCTTCTGTCCGATACCTCCGCCGACGTCGGGGCCCGACTGGCTTACGTACCGGATATGCTCTTCTTCATCATGGGTTTCAAAGACATCCTGCACGGCCTCCAGCGGGAAGGCGCTACCGACGAATTGCAGCAGCAAGTCAATGAGCACTGCGAGGAAGACAACGGCCACTGGAAATGGTTCCTGCGCGACCTGGACGTGATTCAGGTTCGAAACAATTACCTCCGCCAACCCAACTTCAAGCTTTTTTCCGAACTGTGGAGTGACGAGAGTTACGCCATCCGGGACGTGGTTTACGCCACGATCCACTACTCCAAGGCGGCCCCCACGGCGGCCCACCGGATGGTTATCCTGGAAATAATCGAAGCCGTTTTCTCGGTTTACGTAGAACACATGACGGTCCTGGTCAACCAACTGGGCAAGTACGAGGAGTGGAAGTTCTTCGGCCGGGTGCACTACGATGCCGAAAACGGGCACTCCAACGGCAGTTGGCTGGACGGACGGAAGAAGGAGATGCACTCGGAAGCGCACATGACTCCGGCCGACAAGCAGCTGGCCCTGGTCACCATCCACGGCATGTTCGACAAGTTCGAAGCCATGTTCGAACAGTGGCACCACCGTCAGCAGCAACACCTGCCCGTCCTGGCATAAACCGACCAGCCCGATTGGTCAGGGAACGCCCAACAAAAAGCCCATCCGGCAAGGATGGGCTTTTTATTTGAATACGACGGGCTGGTCAGGCGGACTGGGTAAGCCACTGGCTGGCACTGTCGGTATCCTTGAAAAGTTTGGCCTCGAAAAGCGCTTCGTTCTTCTTGCCCAGGATGCTGTTGACCGACATTTCCCCGAAGACACTTTCGGGAATCACGATCGCCGCGTGCTTGGAACCGGCCTGCGCCATCTGCGGAAAGTACACCTCGTTGGTATATTTCTGGTTCTCGGCGCTGACCACGCCAATCTTCCGGAGGTCGTAGAGGATCTTGCCCGCCTTCTTCTGCTTGGTGAAGGCCAGTTGCTTGGCCAGGATTTCCAAATATTCAGCGTTGGTGGCGTAGCCTCTCCATTCCACGTGAATGAAACCGCCTTCGGAGTTCCAACTGATGTTGACCGCCTTGCTTTCGTAATAGGGCTTGGTAAGGGATTCTGGATTCATAGCGGGTTGGGTTGATTTGAATTTATTCTTGTAAAGATACCGTGGGGCGATGGGCACGCCAAGGGGTATTCTCGTCCCGATCTTACACGGAACACTTTCCCGCAAAAAATGGGGTGCTGGCTTGGAAAAGCCGCTTCCCGGTGGGAAACCCACCCGGCTTACTTCCTGAGATTCCGGAGGGAATAAGCGAACGGGGCCGGAAATAGCGCCGCAGGACTTGCGAGGGAATTAAACTTTTTCACCCGCAACCAGTCCAAACGGCCAAACAAACCTTATTGATTCGCGATGAAAAGATTCTCATTTTCCCTTCTGTTGTCGGCCCTGTTCCTGGGACCGGCCCTGACCAGCGCCCGGGCGCAAGGCACCGACTCTACCCAGGCAATGGCCAAAGAACCCCGTTCCGCCGAAGCACGCGCCCAGGCGTTGACCGATCGGATGGCCAAGAAGCTGGCCCTCTCCGGCGACCAGACGAACAAGGTGCAAGCCATCAACCTGGAACAGGCGCAAAAGCTGGCGGCCCTCCAGGGTAAGTACGCGGGTAACCGGCGGCAGGGCGTCCAGGAGATGAAGGCGGTTAACCAAGCCTGGGACCGCGAACTGCAAGCCGTATTGACGCCCGAACAGTTTACCAACTACCAAAACCTTCGGGAAGAAAAGAAGGAAGCGCGCCGGGAAAAAAGCCCGCAACGCCGGAAGAGCGAGCGGTAAGAAACGACGGCAAAGCACCGTCGGTTGCCTTTTACCCCCGTGACCAGTCCACCCCGCCAACCACCGTTGGCGGGGTGGACTGGTTTTTTGGGTTTTTCAAAGCGTTTCCCGAAGATTGGCCGGGAGAATTATTTTGCGCCTCCGCAACCAACCCCGCTCCCAACCCGTAGCTTGCATGGCATAAACCTTATCTGCAGCCATGAAAAAGATCCTGATCGGAATCGCCGTCGTGTTGGTGCTGGTGTTCTCTTACTTCCTGTTCGGTTCCTATAGCGAGGGAGAACGGGCCGGAACGGTTTCTAAGCTATCGCGGAAGGGCGTCATCTTCAAAACCTTCGAAGGACAGCTGAACCTGGGGGGGCTTTCGGGAGAGACGGGCAGCCCCGCTTCCTCGCTGTGGAGCTTCTCGGTAGGCAGCGACGCCGATGAGATCACCAAGCAATTGGACGCGGCGTTGCTCAACGGCAAACGGGTACGGTTGTTCTACAAGGAAAAATACGTCCGCTTTCCCTGGCAGGGCGATTCGAAATACTTCGTCTATAAAGTAGAACAGGAAAACAACTCCGTCCCGCAACAATTGCCGGCCGCCAGGTAGGATTTTAAATGAATTACGAATTACGAACTGAGGTGATTCGTAATTCGTAATTCCCTTCCATCACAGGTCATCTTCCTCTTCCAGTTCGGCGGGGGCTTCGGCCACGGCGGCGAGGGCCTTCTTACCGGCCAGCGTTTTGGGTCCGGCTTCTTCCTTCACTTTCAGTTTGATGCGTTCTTCCAGTTGGGTCATCAGTTCGGGGTTGTCGAGCAGGATGCCCTTGACGGCGTCGCGGCCCTGGCCCAGCTTGTTGCCGTCGAAAGAGAACCAGGAACCGGACTTCTTGATGATTTCCAGGTCCACCCCCAGGTCCAGCACTTCGCCCGCTTTGGAGATGCCCTCGCCGTACATGATGTCGAATTCGACTACCTTGAACGGGGGAGCCACCTTGTTTTTCACCACCTTCACCTTGGTTCGGTTGCCGATGATGTTGTCGCCTTCCTTGATCTGCCCGATGCGGCGGATGTCGAGCCGGACGGAGGCGTAGAATTTGAGGGCGTTGCCGCCCGTGGTGGTTTCGGGATTGCCGAACATCACCCCGATCTTCTCGCGCAACTGGTTGATGAAGATGCAGCAGCAACCCGTCTTGTTGATGGTGCCGGTCAACTTCCGCAGGGCCTGCGACATGAGCCGGGCTTGCAGACCCATCTTGCTCTCGCCCATTTCGCCTTCCAATTCGGCCTTCGGCACCAGGGCGGCCACCGAGTCGATGACGATGATGTCGATGGCGCCGGAACTGATGAGGTGCTCGGTGATTTCCAGCGCTTGTTCGCCGTTGTCGGGTTGGGAGATGAGCAGGTTTTCGGTGTCGATGCCCAGCTTCTCGGCGTAACTGCGGTCGAAAGCGTGCTCAGCGTCAATGAAGGCCGCCAGTCCGCCCAGCTTCTGGGCTTCGGCAATGCAGTGCATCGTCAGCGTGGTCTTACCGGACGATTCGGGACCGTAAATCTCCACCACCCTTCCGCGCGGCAAGCCACCGATGCCCAACGCAATGTCCAGACCAAGGGAGCCGGTGGAGATGGCGGGTACGTCCACGATCCGGTTGTCGCTCAGCCGCATCACCGTACCCTTGCCGTACGTCTTGTCCAGCTTCTCCAGGGTAGTCTGCAATGCCTTTAATTTCGCCGTATTGTCACTCATGATGGGAATGGGTTGGAAGTGGTTGAGGGGTTATTTGTACACCTGAAGAATACAACAAAGATAAAAAAGTATTTAACAGTTTGCAACCGCGCGTTTCTGAAAACTTCGGGGCGCGTTGACCGGAAATCCGTTGGCTCTTTCACCAAGGGTTGCATCGGGTCAGCACGAGGCCGATGCCGTTGCGTAAGTTAGCATCCCTTTGGCAGAAATCAAAACCGTCCGGGTTGGTAAACGCCCCCGTCGGCCGGATACCAAAGTAGTTTGGGTGGTTGGCCCGCCCGGCCACGGAACCGACGCGGGTTTGACCGGTAAAAAGCCTACCTTGGTAGTCAATCTCTACCCACCAACCTTTCCCGCGTACGTGCCGCACTCCGCTCTTTTCCATTTCTCCTGGATGGCGTACTTCCTTTTCTCCCCGGTGGAAAAAGGGTATGGCCAGGTCGCCAACGACCACGTGGCCGGGAGAATTGCGTTACGGGCCGACGACGCCCCCCTCTGGTCCACTACCACGGGTTGCACCGTGGAATGGGCGTGCGTGGACGAGTCGCTGACCGGCAAATGCATCGAATACCACAATGACCAGTGGTTTGAATTCACGCCCCGCCGGGAAGGAAAATACTACGTCAACGTTTCCGACCAGGACTGTCGCGACATCCGCGGGGTTCAACTGGTGGTGATGGAGGGCACCCCGTGCCGCCCGGAAACGTACCGGATCCGGTCGTGTACCTCGCTGGCCACCCAGGATGACCTTTTCATCGCGCTGGATTCCCTGCAAAAGGATCATTCCTACCTGTTGAACGTGGACGGGTACCTGAACGATTTCTGCCGCTTCCGCATCGGGGTCGGTGGCCAGCCGAAGGGTTTTCCGGCCCGATCCATCGGTCTTCAGCCGACGCCGGACCAGACCTCGGCGGAGCGGGCCGTGCGGTTGGCGTGGGTAGTCACCGACTCGCTGGCCGTCAGCCTGATTGGCTACCAGCTCTACCGTCGGCACGAGAAGGAAAAAAAGTCAAGCCTGGTCCGGGAGGTGTCCCACGAAAAAAATACCCGCGGGGAATCGCAGCTCCACTACGCCGCCGTGGATACGCTCCCGGAGCGGGGCACGTACGAGTACCAGATTGTGGGTCTACGGAACGAGGGTGTCCCCGCGTGGATCGCCCAAAAGACGGTCCGCTACCGCCCGGATCCGTTCCAGCCCGCGGATTACCTGGTTCTTCGCCTGGTGTACGCCCTCAACACCCCGCTGACGGTGCTGGTCTTCGATGCGGCGACCGATCGGCTGCTCCAAAAAAACGATTTCGTCCAGCGCAAGGGCCGGGCGTGGCGCTGTTACGTGGGCGAGTGGCGCGACCAGGGCATTCTTCGGTTCCGGGTGAAAGTGACGGACCACGTGCGCAAAAGCACCCGGGAATACGTGGTGGATACCCAAACCCCGGAGTAGAGCAAAACTTTCCCACCCCTGCGGATTGGGTCCCCGCGTTTCCCGTTTCTCAACGACGGCACTTCAACCGGAGTGAATTGAACACGCCAAGTGGAAAAAATCACCCGTGGGGTTGCCTTCCGTCCATTCCAAAAATGGGTTCTTCGTTCAAAAAAGCCCGTTCGTAAAGCAGCCGGCCGCGTTCACGCCAGAGGCGCAGGCCGTCGGAAATGACCTGCTCACCCCGGTGGACAGGGCAGGTATCTAACTGCCAACCAGCATGCGGCGGCATTCGTCGGCGCACCGGCGACAGGCTTCGGCGCACTGGCGGCAGTGGTCGTGGTGGTCGGCGTGCTGCGCGCACTCGGCGGCACCCGCCTCGCACGCCTCGGCGCACACTTCGGCAACCAAGGCACTAAAACTGGACCCGCGGGCCATCAACGCGGCGGTCAACCGGCAGAGATCGGCACAATCCCGGTCCAGCCGGATGCAACCCACCATCATCCGGACGTCTTCTTCGCCCAGGCAAGCGGTGGCGCAGCGTTCACAGGCCGTTGCGCAGGCCAGGCAAGCGTCAATGCAGGATTGCGTGGCCGAATCCCCGGCCGGTTTCATTGAATTTTCCATGCGGTCGCGAGTGGTCAGAAGGTGAATGGGTATCTACGGCGAAACCGGAAATTTGCCGCGTCGATTTCGGATAAAAGGTCCGCGCCGCCTTGGGGTGTTCGACTATTTTTTCTTCTCGGCCGAAAATCAGTTCGAAGCCGCTTTCCCGCCGGTGCCGATCGATTCGCGGCAGGTCGGCGGGTCGTCCGCCACTTCCGCCTCCCCCAGTTCGACGCGCGTCACCCGTAGGCCCAGGCCAGTCAGTTTCTCCCGCACCACGCTGACGCAGCGCGGGCAAACCATGTTTTTGATGTGAAGGGTGGTTGACACGACAGATTGCTAACCAGCTGATGTGTACAGGTCACCATTCCTTATTTTCCTCAAGATAATCTACAAACTTATCGATTAAATCAGTGATATAAACGTATCCGAAATCCATATGCCAGTAATATACTTGGTCTAAATTGTCTTTCCCGTAACCGACACAAATCGCCATAGAACCTCTCACATCAGCAATTGGTATCACCTCGTCTTGTTCAAAAATGTCTCGGGTATTATTCCAACCCATTACTAAGTCGTTAACATCAAAAAACTCATTGATATTAACAAAATTATTGGGGTCCTTATCGTATTC
>JACMKY010000180.1 GCA_014379925.1 Cytophagales bacterium
CCCAAGTGGACCTGAACGACGAGTTGCGCACCCGCCGCCGGGCCTTCAGCACGCAGCGCTACCCGTTCGGTTCGTACCGCCGCGAAACGGTGAAGACGCTGGAGCGCAACACCGACCTGCTGCTGCTGCTCAACCGGAACCTGAGCGAAAGTTTCTCCCTGAATGCCACCCTGGGCGGCAACCAGCGGGTAAATACGTTCGACTACCTCGACGTATTCGCGCCCCGCCTGATCGTGCCCGGCGTGTTCAGCCTCAACAACTCCCGCGACCCGCTCCAGTATTCGCAGAACCTGTCGGAGCGGCGGGTGAACAGCGTGTTCGCTTCGGCGCAGGTGGGCTTCCGCAACTTCCTTTACCTGGACCTGACCGCCCGCAACGACTGGTCGAGTACGCTGACGCTGCCGGAGGGGGTGACGGGTAGCGCGGATAATTCCTACTTCTATCCTTCTGCCTCGTTGAGCTTCATTCTCAGCGACGTCGTTCCCTTGCCTTCCTTCGTATCGTTACTCAAACTCCGGGCGGGCATTGCTCAGGTGGGCAACGACACCGACCCGTACGCGTTTGCCCAGCCGTACGATCCGCAGACGCCCTGGGGAGCCACGCCCACGTTCGCGGAGCGTTCCCGGATTCCCAACCTGAACCTGAAGCCGGAAATCAGCACCTCGCAGGAATACGGCCTGGACGTGAAGTTCTTCAACAACCGCGTGGGTCTGGACGTGACGTATTACCGCACCAACAGCCGGAACCAGATCATTCCGGCTCCCCTCTCCATCACCACCGGCTACCCCAGCGCCGTGCTGAACGCGGGCAACATCCGCAACGAGGGCGTGGAAGTGATGCTGAACCTGATCCCCCTGGCCACCGCCGACAAAGCTTTCCGCTGGAACCTGGACGTGAATTTCTCGGCCAACCGCGGCAAAGTGGTGGAACTGGCCCAAGGAGTCACGACCTACCAGTTGACCGACCGCTACTTCTCCGTGGAAGCGCGCGTGGGCGAACGGATGGGTGACATGTACGGCTTCGGTTACCAGCGCGTGAACAACGACCCGGCCAGCGCCTACTACGATCCGACCGGACAGAACGTAGGGCAACCCGTGGTGGGCGCGGATGGCCGCCCGGTGGCCACCAGTTCCACCATCAAGCTTGGCAACTACAATCCCGATTGGCTGGGAGGAATCTACAACACGTTTACTTACAAGAACTTCAACTTCGGTTTCCTCTTCGACGTTCGCCAGGGAGGAAAGATCTACTCGCACACTTTCGTGGTGGGCCGCGAGGGTGGTCAGCTGACCGAAACGCTGGAAGGCCGCGCCACTGGCTACGACCTCGCCCAACCCGGCAACGGAGTGTACGCCCCCGGCGTGGTGATCACCAAGAATCCGGACGGCACCAATGCCTTCCACACCAACGGAACCCAAAGCACCGACCGTGAATTGACCGCCCGCGAGTGGCACACGGCCTTTACCCTCGGGCGGCGGGTGCTGGAAGGGGCCATCTTCGACGCCTCCTTCGTGAAACTGCGGGAAGTAAAACTGGGCTACACCGTTCCCGACAAGGTGATGGGCAAGAAGTTTCCCCTGCGGGGCCTCACTATTTCGCTGGTGGGCCGCAACCTGGCCCTGTGGACCAAAGTGCCCCACATTGACCCCGAAACTTCTTCGGTATCGGGCGGCACGGTGATTCCGGGTGCCGAGTCGGTGGCCATTCCCTCCACGCGCAGCATGGGCGTTAACCTGGGTTTCCGGTTTTAAGCGGAACCTCCCGAAAGGGGTTTAACCGGTTTCCAGGATCGGTAAAAGCCCCTTCGGGGGGTTCAGCAACGCTAAAAATAAGCCAGCTTCCCCATTTGCTTGCCCGTTGACCATTGCCATTAGGTAAAAGTAAAATCCGCAATCGCACCATCCATGAAAAAATACTTCTCCCCCCAACTACTCGTTCTGTCGTTTGCAATGCTCGTGCTGCACGCCTGCACCAACGACTTCGAGGAAATCAACACCAATCCCAACGTTCCCAACGTCGTCACCCCCGACCTGCTGCTGCCCAACGTCATCCGTTCCACCGTCAACGCCACGACGGACGAATCGTGGGGCATCGGCAACATCGTGGTTCAACACACGGCCAAGATCCAGTTCGTCAACGAAGACCGCTACCTGTGGGGTGAGCGGAACGGCATCTGGAACACGATGTACAGCCAACTGCGGGATGTGAACAACATTTATCAGGCGGCTTCCGCGGCCACTCCGGTGCAGAAAAACTACCAGGCCATTGCGTTGATCATGCGGTCGTGGATATTTTCGGTGCTCACCGATGCCTACGGGGACGTGCCCTACTCGGAAGCCGTCAGAGGTAAGGAGGTGCTTTATTTTCCGAAGTACGACAAGCAGGAAGATATCTACAACGGCATTCTCAAGGAGCTGGGCGACGCCAACAACCTGCTCGATCCCGCCAACGAAACGGTGAGCGGCGACATCCTTTTCAACGGCGACGTGGCCAAGTGGAAAAAACTCGCCAACTCGTTGCGGCTGCGTTACCTGATGCGCATTTCCAACCGGCGGAACGTGGGCGCCGAAATGCAGGCGATCGTGGCCAATCCCACCGCCACGCCCGTCTTCACGGGCAACGCCGACAACGCCGCCCTGCGCTACCTGAACGCCCCGCCCAACAACTTTCCGCTCTACAACAGCCGCGTGGGTTCCTTCGACGAGTACCGCCTGAGCAAAACGCTGGGTGACCGGCTCATTCAACTCAACGATCCCCGCCTGCCGGTTTTTGCCCGCCCGACGGTAGCCTCGGTGGCGGCGAGCCAGCCGCAGTTCGTCGGGGTGCCCAATGGCCTGGACGACGTGGCGGCACTGGCCTACAACGGGGGTGCCCAAAACATCTCGCGCGTGGGTGCCACCTACTACATTGACGGCTTCGGCACGCCGACGGACGCCAACCTCAACGTTGCCCGGGGCATTCTTATGAACTACGCCGAGTTGCAGTTCATCCTGGCCGAGGCCGCCCAGAAAGGACTCATTACCGCGGTCACCGCCCAGGGATACTACGAACAAGGCGTGAGGGCTTCGTTTAACTTCTATGGTCTGGAAGTGCCCGCCGGTTACCTCGCGCAACCGGGGGTAGCCTTCGGACCGGCCAACGCCCTGGAAGTGATCGGCACGCAGAAATGGATTGCGTTCTTCTACTCCGGCCTGGAAGCCTGGTTCGACTGGCGGCGCACCGGCTACCCCGACTTGAAACCCGGTCCGTCGAACCTCAACAACAACCGGATTCCCGTCCGGTACCTCTACCCCAGCAACGAGTTTTCGCTCAACCGAACCGCGGTGGATGCCGCCATCGCCACCCAGGGCCCCAACGACCTCAACACGCCGGTGTGGTGGGACAAGTGAGGTTGAATTCGGAGTCTACTTTACTTCAAACACCGCGTAGCGCGTACCCACCCCGGACGGGTGTCGGCCAAGGGTCAACCATTCCCCCGCCCCTCCGGGCTTAAATGATCAGGCTTTGTCATGCGAATCCAATGGCACCGACCGGAGTGGTCGGTGCCTTTTTTCGTTTCCAAATACCCCCTGTTTCACCAAAGGCGTTTACAAACAGTAAACAGTGTTGCTCCGGGGTTAAAACAATGTTAACAAATGGTAAACAGTTATGATCATTTCAGTAAACATTTAACCGAAGTTTAACCAAGGGTTTAGCGTCCCTGCTCACCCCAAACCTACCTTTGCGGCGAAGGTTGTCCCACCCGTGACTACTATTTTTTTTAATTAACACCCGTAACCTCTATGAAACAGACCTTACCAATCAGACCGAAAGGCCGCCCGATGGACCGCCATCGCCGCGGATTGTCCAAGTGGGTTGCCGCAGTTACGCTGACCCTGTGCTTCGGGATTCCAGGTTTTGCCCAGAACCGCGTGAGTGGTACGGTCACGTCAGGGGGCGACAATTCCGCCCTGCCGGGGGTATCGGTGCTGGTGAAGGGAACC
>JACMKY010000181.1 GCA_014379925.1 Cytophagales bacterium
CCAGCCGCACCTTCCTTTTTCTCCGCCTTCGGCGAGTTTCTCCCACAACTCATCTACTTCTTGCTGCGTCTGGCTGCGTCTGGCAGTTCACGAAGAACGGTATGGCTTCCGTGAAAGTGAATTGCGGGCCACCGTTCAGTGCCCTAAATTCTTGCCCATCGAGTTGGAACATCCCGGTCATGACCGATCCTTTCGGTCCGGGCGCGCCTTCTCCGTACCGGGTAACGCTCACAATCCTGGAGTTTTTAAAGATGGACGTATAGAAGTTCATCGCTTCCTCGGCTTTGCCATCGAACCACAAGAACGGGGTGATTTTTTGCGTATGGTTTTGCGCTTTTTTCACGGGTAAATGACTGTATGAGTAAAGGAGTAACGTTGAGGCAATGCATCGATGAATAAGCCTGTAAACGCCTACGTATGAGCAACTCAGGAGAACCCTAAACGCCGTTTAGTGCATTCAGAGCATTGCCTTTCCGGCTGACTTGGTGCGGCTTTGGTCCGAAGGGTAGCCTCCAGGATGGCGCGGGGCTGGCTGCACCATCCTGGGCATAAAAAATGGCTGACCATTTTTGTGGGCGTACCAGAATCAGGCTCGTTCGCTGGTTTGGGAGACTGCCTCCGACAACTCCTTTATTTTTTGCAAAGCCTTGTCCCACGATAACGACATTGATTCAAAATATTCCGCCAACATATCGGATTCAATGGATAGCTGGGTAATGCCTGCTTTTTCGGATAACCGATACGTTTCACGGCCCCCTTTCACGTTCTTCGCATCATCACTCTCGTACTCTTCAATGCCGTCTACAATCATCCCCTGATACTCAACCGAAATAACCTCATTGGGTTGGTTAATGACCACCTTGCCCACCATGCCACTGCCACTGCTGTCCTTAAACAGTGCCTTGCTGCCAGCTTTCCAATCCGTTTCTGCATACGAGCCTTCACTAAATTCTGCGTACCAGACCCGCGTAAACTTATCCAGAAGCAATACATCCCAAACTTTTTCTTTTGGAACGCTTAGTTCGATCGATTTTTTTATGATTTTATTTTCCATGGTTATGCCGTTTATTGATTATTGTGACTATTGATTTACGTGATTATTCATCCGAAACGAACCAACCTACATCTTCCATCTTCGTCTGGCCCTCTGATGAAGCCATCAATTGGTACCATCGGGGATAAAATTGCTCTTCTCATTTTGTTTTTTGGGTTAGTGTTTCGCAATCGAATTCATTCGTTCAACAACGATGCTATCGGGTTATTGCAATATAAAGAATACAATTGCAATCTTAAAGGCACAATTGTAATGGCAAACGTACATCTTCCAGCGGTAATCCAAAGGGTGTAAATGCGACAATTTAAGGGGTTGATTGCGACATCGTGATCACCTGCTTTCGGATGTGGGTCCAACCGAAAGGACGGGCTGGCAATGGAATCCGAAAGCGACCACTGCCTGCCGGTGCGCGTGGGCTGGCACCCGGGGCGGAACCTGCGCAGCACCCCGGTCCAACTACCGGGAACGGCAAGGGGTGGTTACGCATCAACTAGACGGAGGACGAAATTGCGCCCCAACCCGTGGCCAAGGGCGTGCCCGAGCAAAACATTCCGTCGGGGTATGGTCTGACTGGCAAAAGCCCCCGGTGGGAAACCACGGCGGGGGCTTTTGGGTGGTCACCCGATCAGTTAGTGCTTTGGAAAGTAAGCTTTTGGAAGAAGGCAAATGGCAAATCCGCCGCCCAAGGGGTCGGGACGGTTCGCCGGGGACGCCTAGTCGCTGCGATGGCAACTGCGTCCCTGACCAGCAGTTATTCTGGCTACCGCGGCGGCGGACCGCTTACTTTCCGAAGCACTAATTGCGGTTCTCGATCAACGGCAGGGTCACCACAAACTGTCCGTCGGCTTCCCACACGGTGGGAACGGGCTGGTTCAGCATACGGTATTTGGTGAGGATATTGGAAAGGCCCACGCCGTTGGAAACCACCCGCGTCCTCTTTTGCTGGATGTTGTTGCGCACGAGCAGGTGGGCCTGCGCGTCAGTCAGGATCTCGATGGTCAAGGGTTGTTCCCGCAAGATGACGTTGTGCTTGACGGCGTTTTCCACCAGCAACTGCAGGGTCAGCGGGGGCAGTTGGTAGCGGCCGAAGCGTTCGTCCACCGCTACGGTCAGGTTCAGCCCGACTCCGTGCCGGGTGCGGAGCAGGTGAAAATACGACTTGATGAACTGGAGTTCGGTGTTTAGGTCGGCCAGGTTCTGCTCGTTGGAGCGCAGCAGGTAGCGGTAGACCGTGCTGAGTTGGTCCAGGAACGCGCTGGCCTGCCGCGGGTCGTCCTCGATGAGCGAGTCGAGCACGTTGAGGCTGTTGAAGAGAAAGTGCGGATTGACCTGCTGCTTGAGGGCTTCCAACTGGCTTTGCAGATTGACTTTTTGCAGCCGCTCCGTCTCCACCAGGGCCCGCTGCCAATGCCCGAAGGCCAGGATGCTTTCGTAAAGGGCCACCACCACGACGATGATTGCCCCCGAACACAGCCACGCCCACGGCAGGTTGGGGATGGCATAGTCGGACAGGCCGCCGTAGCCTATGCCGAGGAATAAGGCCGCGTACACCAGGTTGTCGATGACCAGGACGACCGCCGTAGTCAGCACAACGCGCCGGAGCGTTTGCCGAAAATGGGGAAAACGGCGGTGAAACCGGAGGGCGATCAGGTTGTTGGTCAGCCACAGTCCGTACACGACCGCCAGCACGGTGACGGTGCCCGAGGCAAAAACCTGCCAGTTAGCCCAGTACGGTTTGCCAAACAACAAATACCCAAACGTTAATACCACCGGCGGCAGGATAATGAGCTGCAGCCGCCCGTCTTGTTTGGTGTACCTGGGTAATTTCATGGCTAGCGTTCCGCTGGTTGCCCAAATATAATTAAAACCTGGGTTGAAACTACCCGCCCATCCAATGTAACCAGGCAACCCCGTATTTTGCGGACGGGAGCGAAACAATCGTTCAACCAGCCAATTCGGTTGACCTTGTTCAATTGGCCGCGACTGGTTGTTTGGCCGTCGCGGGGGTGGCAAACGTTTTGACGGGGTGGCGGACGGGCTTCAGCGTGCGCAGGTAGGCGTAAATTGCCCCCAGGTCGCTTTCCGTCATGCCGGCGTACATGGTCCAGGGCATCACCGATTGCCGCTCGCCCATCCCGACGGGGTGGGGAACGTAGCCCCGGGCGGGGTCGTGGGCCTTGAAGCGGGCCACGAACGCGGCTTTGGTCCAGCGGCCCAACCCCGTTTCGGCGTCGGGGGTGAGGTTTGCCGACCGAATCACCGCGCCGGGTACGTTGAATTCCACGCCACCCGCAAACGCCATCCCGGCCACCGGCTTGCCCTCCACCTGTTTGGTGTGGCAGTCGGTGCAGGCGGCCGCGTTGACCAGGTACCGTCCGTGGGCTATCGCGTTGCCCGGGTCGGGCCGGTTTTCAAAGTCGGGTTTCCGGGGAAGGGTGTTGAGGATGAAGTTCATCGGAAAATCCGCTTTCGAAGGCGGGGGTTGGCTCGCAATTGGCTTCAACGTGCGCACGTAAGCGACCATTGCTTTCACGTCCTCCGGATCCATCCGCCCGTAAGCCGGGTGCGGCATGAGCGGAAAGAGGGCCTTTCCGTGGCGGTCGACCCCCGCCGTGATGGCGCGAAACAACTCGCCGTCGGTCCAGCGGCCAACCCCGGCCGGGGTGATGTTGCGGGCGTAGAATGTACCGGGAAAACCCATTTCCGGCCCGAAGCGGTCACCGCCCTTGCCGAGGGTGCCGGGCACGGGCGGTCCCGAAAAGCGGCGCCAATCGCGGGTGCTGTGGCAGTCCAGGCAGACGCTGACGTGGTTGGCCAGGTAACGGCCCCGCTCGATCCGGGCGGCCGTAGCTTTGATGGTCAGGGCGGGCGGGGGGCCGACGTCGGGCAGGCCAAACTTCACGTAAGTCAGGGCTCCACCGGTGCCAACCAGTACCACCGCCAACGCAATGCCGAGGTAGCGAACAATTTTTTTCATGGTTTTTGCGGAGAAGACGGAACGAAAACGCCCCTTCCAGTTGGGATGCGTTTCCTCGAGCAGGGTTGCCCTTGTCCAATGCCCGAAGTTGGTCGGCCGGCGGGCGCTTGCCAACGGCAAGCCGGATGGAACGGTACGTTGACCGAATGAAATGTGCAAAGGCGGACCTGGGCTGGCCGCCATCCGGCCGAACTGCCCCGTTGCTACCCCTTGGTGCGATGGGGGCGCCCGGTTGCAACAAAAAAGGCCGCCGCGGGACCTGGTTCGGGCGGCAATCGGGCGCCCCCGTCGGGTTCGAGTGGTGCGCAAACCGACAACCTTCCACTCCCGCTTGTCCGCAACCGCCGGGGCGCGGGCAAGCGTACTGCGCAAATTTTTCCCGGAACCGCGGGAAAGGTGCCAAAAATTGTACCTTGTCGCCAACCCGGACGGAAACCCCAACCACGCCAATGCCCGTGACCACTCCCTTGCCCGCCCCCCAATCCGAAAGGCAGAAGATGCTCGACGGTGAGTTGTACGTAGCCGCCGACCCGGAGCTGGTTGCCATGCGACGCCAGGCCCGCGACCTGACCAGGGCCTTCAACCAAACCACCGCCGACGAAATGCCCCGGCGGACGGAAATCCTGCGTCGCTTGTTCGGTGCCGTCGGCGAACGCATTGAAATCGAGCCTCCCTTTTACTGCGATTACGGGTCCTACATCTTCGCGGGCGATGGCTTGTTCATGAATTTCAACTGCGTGATTCTCGACTGCGCCACCGTTCACCTCGGCCGGAACGTGATGATGGGACCCGCCGTGCAGATCTACGGAGCCCATCACCCGCTCCGCGCCAACGAACGGATTCAGGGGCCGGAGCTGGCTTCGCCGATCCGCATCGGGGACAACGTGTGGCTGGGCGGCGGAGCCATCGTGTGTCCGGGGGTGACCATTGGCGACAACACCACCATCGGGGCGGGCAGCGTCGTGACCAAAAGCGTGCCGGCCAACGTGCTGGCGGCCGGCAATCCCTGCCGGGTAATCCGAACCATTGCGTGAAAGAAGTACCGGCTCGGGGAAATACCCGGTCAATCGTGAAATCCGGTACGCCGGAGATACGCGACCCGACCCGCGTAGCCATTCCGGGTTTGGGTGTCGGTCAGACTGCTGACCCGGGGACGAAACGGTAGCGGAGCCGGTTTGGTAACCGGGCAAACGCCGCCTTCGTTGGATAGCCGATGTTCCACAACCGCATTGTCCCGTGCGCAGGCCGATCAAACGGCTCTTTCGCGTTGGTGCTTGCTACGGTTGCTTATTTTTGCCATCCGTCCGTTCCCTGTCTTTTCCGATGCTCAACCAACGTGTGGGCTTTTACATCCGCCACCTCCGGTATAACCTGCGGGGTGGCTTTCTGATCCGGCCCTTGCTGATTGCCCTGCTGTTTGGCGGATTAGGAGCCGTTTTGTCGGCCTGGGAAGAAGCTCACCCCCGTAGCAGTGACTGGGTGCCAACCTTGCTGTTTCCGTCCAATCAGGATCCGCAGATCGCTCAGATCATCCTGAGCAGCATCGCAACTTCCATGATGACGGTTGTTTCGATCGTCTTCGCCATTTTGCTCATGACCCTCACCCTGGCGTCGATGCAGTTTTCCCCGCGCATCATCGTCACCTTCGTCAGTGACCGCGTTACCCAGCAGACGCTGGGCATTTTCCTGGGCACCTTCCTCTACTGTCTGGCGGCCCTGCCGGCCGCCCGAACCGTACCGACCCCTTTTTCGCCCGTGCTGACGGTGCTGGGGGCGATGGTGCTGGCCGTAGCCTGCGTGGGCTGGCTGCTGTTTTTTATCAGCCACATCTCACGGGCCATCAGCGTCAACCACATCGTGGATCGCATTGCCCGCGAGACGGAGACAATGTCGGTATAAGAAAAGCCGGCCGTGATACCGGGCAGCCGGCTTTTCAGTTTAGACAACTTCGGCCCGGAAGCCCGCTTTTTTCACTATTTCCGTCACGTGCTCCGCATCCAGGTTTTCTCCCTCCACCGTCAATAGCTTGTTCGGATTAGTGGTATCCACCTGCCAGCTCTCAATGGCTTGGTCGGCTTCCAGATGCGGCGTTACTTTGGCCACGCAGCCCCCGCATTTGATGTTGGTCTTGAACCTGAGCGTTGTCATAGTCGGAAATTGAATTTAAACGATAGTGAACAGTTGAACTTACAATTTGATTGTTTTCAACCGTAAACTGTTGGTGACCACCGAAAAGGAACTGAGTGCCATGGCCGCACCGGCAATCATCGGGTTGAGCAAAAAGCCGTTGATCGGATAGAGCAGCCCGGCGGCCAGCGGAATGCCGATCAGGTTGTAGATAAAGGCCCAGAACAGGTTCTGCCGGATGGTGCGTACCGTCTGACGGGACAAGTTCAGGGCTTTGGGAATCGCGTTCAAATCGGAAGTGATCAGCGTCACCTTGGCTACGTCCATGGCAATGTCCGAGCCCCTGCCCATCGCAATGCTCACATCCGCTTGGGCCAGGGCCTGCGAGTCGTTGATGCCGTCGCCCACCATCGCTACTACTTTGCCTTCCCCTTGCAGTTGCTTGACAAAATCCGCTTTATCGGCGGGCAACACGTCGGCCTGATACCGGCTGATGCCCACTTGCCCGGCCACGGCTTTGGCCGTTTGCGCATTGTCCCCCGTGAGCATGTACACCTCAATCCCCTGTCGTTGTAGATTCCCGACGGCCTGCCTGGAAGTGGCTTTAACCTGGTCGGCAATCGCCAGGACCGCCAGCACGGTTCGGCTGGTAGCAAAGTAAACCACGGTCTTGGCCTGCTCCTGCCAAGCCCTTACCTGGGTGTCAATCGTAGCCGCTACCTCAACGTGGTACTCCCCGAGCAGCTTGCGGTTGCCCACCAGGTACGTTTCGCCTTCGTAGACCGCTTTTACACCCCGGCCCGTGATGCTGTCGAAAGAAGTCAGGTTTACCGGATCAACCGCCTGCTCCCGGAGTCTTCTCACGACGGCCTCGGCCAGGGGGTGTTCCGAGCTGGATTCCATGGCCAGCAGGACCGCCGTGTGCCGCTGCGGTTGGTCTGCCAGCCACACCAGGTCGGTCACTGCCGGCTTGCCTTCGGTGATGGTACCCGTTTTGTCCAGCACGACCGCGTTTACCCGGTGGCCCAGTTCCAGGCTTTCCGCATCTTTGATGAGGATATTGTTTTCCGCCCCTTTGCCCACCCCGACCATGATGGCCGTGGGCGTGGCCAGTCCCAAAGCGCACGGGCAAGCAATCACCAGCACCGTTACCAGGGCCAACAGCCCCTGCGCCAAGGCATTTTCGCCGCCCAATACCTGCCAGGCCAGAAAGCTGAAGACCGCAATGCCCATCACTACGGGTACGAAAATACCCGCTACCTTATCCACCAGTTTTTGCACCGGCGCCTTGCTGCCCTGGGCTTCCTGCACCATTTTGATGATTTGGGCCAAGAGGGTTTCCCCGCCCACTTTCTCGGCCCGGAAGCGGAAGCTGCCCTTTTGGTTGACCGTACCGGCAAACACCGGCTCGCCCGCTTGCTTTGCCACCGGCACGGGCTCCCCGCTGATCATGCTCTCGTCCACGTAGGAGCTACCGGCAGCAACCGTGCCGTCCACCGGGATTTTCTCCCCGGGCCGCACCACCACGAGCGTACCCACGCTTAGCTGGGCCACGGGTACTTCCCGCTCCGTGCCGTTTTCCAGGATGCGCACCGTCTTGGGTTGCAAGCCCATCAGTTTTTTAATGGCCGATGAGGTATTGGACTTGGCCCGTTCCTCCAGCAGCTTGCCCAGCAGAATGAAGGCGATGATCACGGTAGCGGCCTCAAAGTACACGGGGGGGTGAATGCCTCGCTGGTGCCAGAATTCGGGATAGAGGGTGTTGAACGCACTGAAAAGAAAAGCGACGCCCGTACTCAAGGCCACCAGCGTATCCATATTGGCCTTGCCGTGCCGGGCTTGCTTGTAGGCGTTCACGTAGAAGTTGCGTCCCAACCAGAGTACGGGCAACGAAAGGACCACCATGACCGGATTGGCGTAGGGCATATCCATCCCGAACATGCCGATCACGACTACCGGTACCGATAGAATGGCCGCCCAGACGGTTTTAGTTTTCAGTTCCTGGTAATGCCGCCGCTGGACGGCTGCCTGCTGCTCGGTGGCGTTCTCCTGATCGATGATCAAATCGTAGCCGGCCGACTGAATGGCCTGCCGCATTTGGGGCAGGGTAATCCGGGAAGGGTGGTATTCTACCCAGGCGGTTTGGTTGGCAAAGTTTACGCCCGCATCCTGCACGCCTTCCTGCGCCTTGAGCACCGATTCCACACTCACCGCGCAAGCGGCGCAAGTCATGTCGGTAACGGGTAGGGTGATTTTGCTCGTACCGACTTTTTGGGAAGGCTTACTTGCCGGGACGATGGTGTCTGCATCCATAACTTTAAAAGATTTAAAACTTCCGTATCACTTACCGGTTCTGCTGGGCAAAGTTACGGGCCCCGGCCGACCAACGCTTTACAGGATTACCGGTAGGAGTTATACTATTTCTGGG
>JACMKY010000182.1 GCA_014379925.1 Cytophagales bacterium
ATGCTTCCGGTATCCGCCCCGGACGGATTTTGATGAGAAACGTGGAAAGGTTTTCGGGCCGCAGGCGGATCAGCATCGGAGCGATCTTGCTTTCCAGAGAGGCAAAATGGTGGTCCTTCACCACCCCGACCACCGTCTGCTTGAGTGATCCGGATAACTGGCCCAGGGTCAGAGAGTCGCCCAGCTTCGCCGCCAGTGTCTCGTTGACGAGCACCGCGTTGGTGTCGCTGCGGATGGAAGCCGACAGGTTACGGCCCCGGAGCAACGGAATGTTGAGGGTGGCAAGGTAGTTGTCATCCACTTCGAACACGCTCACCCAGGTGTCTGCCCCGCTGATCCGGTAGAAATACGTCACGCTTGCGCTACCGATCGATCCGTTGGAGCCGCTCACGCGGAGAAAATCGGGGTTGGTGGCGACGTAGTTCCTGAGCCTTTCCAGCAGTCGAATTCTGGTGTCTTCTCCCGAAGCATAGGTGCTGAGTGTGACCACCTGCTGCTGGTCAAAACCCAATTCCTGGCGGCTGATGAAGTCCATCTGCCGGTACATAATGACCGCACTGGTCACCAAAAACAGGCACAGCGCGTACTGCACCAGCCCCAACCCCCGCGAAAGCCAGGGGCTGACGCGGTAGGTACGGTTTCCCTTCAGCACCGCAACGGGTTGGAAGCGGGACAGGAAAATGGCCGGGTAGCTGCCCGCCAGCAAACCCACCAGCAGGGCAATGGCCAGCAAAGCACCCATCAACCCGGGTTGCCGGATGAGGTGGAAGTCCAGTTGTTTGTCGGTAAAATAGTTGAAGGCGGGCAGGAACCCGTTGGCGAGCGCGAGTGCCACCACTACGGCGAGCCCGACGAGCAACTGCGCTTCGGCCCACAGTTGGCGCGCCAGCTGCCAACGTCCCGCCCCCATCACCTTGCGCATCCCGATTTCCTGCGTGCGGGCGGCGGCGTTGGTCAGGGCCAGCGACACGTAATTGATGCAGGCGATGAACAAGATCAGGCCAGCGATGCCCGACAGGATGTACGCGTACAGTGGATTGCCCACTTTGGGCCAAGGCACGGTGGCGTCGAAGTGCGTATCGGTCAGTTTCGTAATCCCCATCTCCGATACGGGTACGGAAGCCGCCAGCTTTTTCCGCTTGCGAATTTCGGAATGGTGTTTGGAAAGCCGCTTCTCGACAAACCGGGCGAGTTGCCGCCGCAAGGTAGCCGGCGAGGCGTTTTCGCGGAGTTCAACGAACGTGGTGACGGCGTACGCGTTGAACAGTTCGTTGCCGTATTCCGGGTACAAGGGATCGTTTTGGAAGGGGAACAGAATATCGAACGGGAGGCTGGAATTACCGGGCGCATTTTCGGCTACCCCCGTAATGGTGAACACTTGCTGGCCCGCTTGTTTCGGCCCCTCTGGTACCGTAATCGGCGTTCGACTTACCGGAGGGGTGGCTTGCGGAACGCGCAGTGTTTTTCCGACCGGGTTTTCATTGCCGAAGTATTTTTTGGCAATCCGTTCGGTAATCACCACGCCGGAGGGGTCGGCCAATACGGTTTCCCTGGCTCCCTGCTTGAGTTTGAAGGAAAACAACTGGAAGAAATTCCGGTCTACGTACTGCACGTCTTCGTGGAAAGCCTGGCTGCCGTTGCTGATCACGGTTGTGCCCGCATGGTAGCGAAGGGATTGCCTCACTTCCGGAATGTCCGCTTGCAGCAAAGGCCCCAACGGGAGTGGCATGCTGACCATCTTATTTACTTGCCGCCCCTTGAGGGCATTGAAGAAGCCCATTTTCTGGTCGTCGCGGTAAGGTGCTTCCGACAAGTCGGTCAAATGGATGCGGTAGATGCGGTCGGCGTTGGCGTGGAAGCGGTCGAACGAGAGCTCATCCTGCACGAAGAGGAAGATGAGCAGGCAGAAGGCAATGCCCGTCGCCAGCCCAAAGACGTTGATGGAGGCGTAAACCTTGTTGCGCCACAGGTTGCGCCGGGCGAGGGTGAGGTAGTTGCGTAGCATGGCGTTGGCATTGGTTTTCGGGTACAGTTTTGAATTTCGTTTCAACGCGAAAGGGCGCAAAAAGCCCAGCACCTCCCGGGCGTAGCACCAGCGGGCCCGCTGCTCCCCTACGATCTTCGCCCGTTTGTAAAACCGTTCGTGCAGGTCGCCCTGCACTTCCTCCCGCAAGTGCGGGGCGCAGAACGATTCCAGCAGCCGGTCCGCCCAGCGCGGCGGGGTAGGCTTGGCGTTTTCGGGCGGACTCAGGTTCGGTTCCAAACGGAAAAACTATCTTTGTGCAAACAAACCACTGGGTTGGCCATGGAAACGCTGGTAACTTCTTTGTCGGACTACGAACTCGAACGCGGTAAGCCCATGCCCAGCACGGTACACGCCTTCATTCAAGGAAATCTGGTCTATGAACTGAAGGATCGTTACCGGAAAGAATTCACCATCCTGCCGGAAATCAACCTGAACCTGCCCGGGGGAAGACCCACCGTGCCGGATCTGGCGGTGTATTCCAGATTCGAGGTAGACGTGCGGCACGACATCATTTACCGAACCGACGCCCCGCTGATCACCATCGAAATTCTTTCTCCCCGGCAAAACCTGCAGGACCTGATCGAGAAAACCGACCAGTACTTTGCCGCCGGCGTCCAATCCTGCTGGATCGTTATTCCCGGTTTGAAAGCCATTGCCGTCTACCACCAACCGGGCACCTACGACTTTTTCACCGAAGCCAGCGCGTTGAAGGACCGCAACCTACCCATCGAGTTACCGGTTAGCACCGTCTTCGGTTGATCCTCATTCCGTGCGCAGCGACTTCACCGGGTTGGCCACTGCCGCCCGAACGGCCCGGTAGCTGATCGTCAGCAGGGCAATCACGAGGGCCGAGCCACCCGCCAGGGCAAAGGTCCACCCGCCGATGTGGATGCGGTAGGCAAAGTCTTCCAACCACCCGTTCATCGCCCACCAAGCTACCGGCCAGGCGATTACGTTGGCAATCAGCACCAATTTCAGGAAATCTCCGGACAGCAACGCCACAATGTTGCTTACGCTCGCCCCCAGTATTTTGCGAATGCCGATTTCCTTGGTGCGCTGCACGGCCGTGAACGAAACCAGTCCGTAGAGGCCCAGGCAGCCGATGAGGATGGCCACCGTGGAGAACAACCGAAAGGCCACGTACACTTTCTGTTCCTGCCGGTAGAGGCTGGCGATGTGCTCGTCCAGGAATTCGTAGTCAAACAAACCATCCGGAAAGAGGTCCGACCACACCCGATCGATCCGCCCGACCGTCTGGCGCATCTCCCGCGGTTGGATCTTCACGCTGACGGTGGAGAAAGCATCCGGACGGTACGCCAGCACGCAGGGTCCTCGCTTTCTGTGTTTGGATTCACTCTGAAAGTCGCGTACCACGCCCGTCACGCGGGCGCGTCCACCACCACCCAGCAAAAAGGTTTTGCCCAGTGCCTCCCGGGGCCGTTGGATACCTAGTTTGTGCATCAGCGTTTCGTTGACCACCACGTCCGGAACGGTGTCCTGGTTGGCCTGGGTGACCAGTCCGCCCGCCAGCAGTTCCAGCCCGAACAGGTCCACGAAGCGATCATCAATGAACTTCAATTCCGTTACGTCGTCCTTGATCATCCCCAATTCCGGCGAAGAGAAACTGGTATACGATGCGTTGTAAGTGAGCGGCGCCGAAGAAAAACTGATTGCCCGCACGCCGGGAGTTGCCAGCAAACGTTGCCGCAGAACCTCCCGCCTGGCCGGGTCGGGCACTTCAAAAGAAAGGATGGCTTCCCCGTTGAAGCCCAGGTCCTGGTGCTGGAAGTAATCCATCTGGTGGGCCACCACCAACGTACCCACGATCAGGATTTGGGAGATGGCAAACTGCAACACCACCAAGCTTTTACGCAAAGTCAAACCGCCGGAAGCCGGCAGGGCAACGGCCCCCTTCAACGACGCCACCGGCCGGAAGGCCGACTGCACGAAGGCCGGGTACAAACCCGCCAGCAGGATGACGACGACCGTGGCCGCGGCAACAAGGCCCACGACGGCCGGTTCCCCCAATTGTCGAGCGTCGATCCGGATATCGAGCCAACGGGCCGCCCGGGGCAACAACCAGTGCGTGGCGACCAAACCCGCCCCCAGTGCCAGCAGCACCAGCAGGGTGGTTTCACCCAGGAACTGCCCGATCAATTGCGAACGGTTGGCTCCCAACACTTTCCGGACGCCGACCTCCTTGGCCCGCCTCAGCGCCTGAGCCGTGGCCAGGTTCACGAAGTTGATGCAGGCCGTTGCGAGGATGAAGCCCGCAATGGCCGCCAGTGCCCAGTAGGTGGACCTCGGGGTGGGCGTGGTCAAGTTGTTCTTGTAGCGCTGGTCGAAGGGAATGTCCTTCAGCGGCTGCAGCAACAGGCTGGTCGTTTTGTCGGTTTGTTTCTCCCAGTTCTTGGCCACGAACGCGGGCATCCGGCTTTCGAATTGCCGGACCGACGTGTTTTCGGGAATCACGGCGTAGACGAAACTCCCGCCCGGGATCGACCAGAACGAAGAATACGCCCAGGCAAGGTCCTTCCAGGCGGTTTTCAGCGAAACCAGGAACGGGAAGGGCAAGTGGGTGTTGCCGGGCGGGTCCCGGATGATGCCGGTCACTTTCAGGTCGTACTGGTTGGCGAGGTTGATCGTCCTTCCCATCGCCTCCTTTTCGCCGAAATACTTCCGGGCCACGCTTTCGGTGAGCACCACGGCGTTGGGTTCGGCCAGGGCCGTTGCCGGATTTCCGGCCAGCCACTGGTAATCGAACACCCGCGGCAGGTACTGGTCGGCGTAGGCAAAGCCCACCTCTTTGAAACGCCGCTCACCGATCCTGATCACTCCGCTGGGCTGGTAGTACACCTGGGTAATCTGCGCCAACTCCGGAAAGTCAACCCGCATGGCCGGGGCGACGGCCATGGACACGTTGGCGTTGAAATCGTAGAGCCCAACCCGGTAGGTCCGGTCGGCGGCGCGGTGATGATGGTCGTAAGTCAGTTCGTTCCTGACCACCAGGAAAATCACCAGGCAAGCGGCGATTCCCAACGCCAGCCCAAGCCCGTTGAGCAGCGCGTAGCTCCGGTTGCGCCGAAGATTTCGAAAAGCAGTAGTGAAGTAATTGCGTAGCATGGCGTTGGAATTGATTTTTGGATACAGTCTTGAGTCACGTTTCAACGCAAAAGGCCGCAAAAAGCCCAGCACCTCCCAAGCGTACCTTCGCCGGGCGCGCCCCTCCCCTACGGTCTTCGCCCGCTGGTAAAACCGCTCGTGCAGGTCGCCCTGCATTTCTTCGAGCAAGTGCGGGGCGCAGAACGATTCCAGCAGCCGGTCCGCCCAGCGCGGCGGGGTAGGTCGACCCTGCGGTTTTCTTTTCATCGCAACCAAGAAGTTGTTAGTGTTTGTCCTCGATTGCTTCCGTCACCCCGAGTGAGCTTATCCAATCATTCAATCGGGGCACGTGGCCC
>JACMKY010000183.1 GCA_014379925.1 Cytophagales bacterium
GCCAGGATCAGGTTGGCGAAAATGGGACCCTTTTTCACTTCGAAGTTTCCCACTTTCTGGTTGTAGATCATCGTTCCGACCAGGTCGGCCGGCAACAGGTCGGGCGTGAACTGAATGCGTTGGAAATCAAGGTGCAACACTTTGGCCAAGGTATTCACCGTCAGGGTTTTTGCCAGGCCCGGAACGCCTTCCAACAGAATGTGTCCACCGGTAAACAACCCGATGAGTAGCCGATTGACCAGGTAGTCCTGCCCTACCACTACTTTTCCCACTTCCGCGATCAGGTGTTGAATTTTGGTTTGCAAGTGTACGGCCGGCCTGGTTTCGTTTTCCATGGGTGCAACAAGAATCACCCCTCGGCTGGCTGCGAGCGGCCGGTGGGTTTCGGTGAACAGTCCGGCAATTTAGGAGTCCCCGGGCGTAAATCATAGCTTCACGCCCGAATCGCCCGCACAAAACGCGGTTTGTCGAACAGGTCGGGGTGGGCTTCCGCCGTAGCAAACCCGTTCGCCAGGAACAAACCGCACACTTCCGCCGCGAACTGCTCGTTAATTTCCACGTAACAGCGGCCCCGGGAACCCAGCCCCCGCTGGCAATAGGCGACGATCCGTTCGTAAAACAACAACGGACGCGTGTCTTCCACGAACAAGGCCAGGTGCGGTTCGTACTCCCGGACGTTGGGCTGCATCCGGGCCATCTCCGCGCGCGTGACGTAGGGCGGGTTGCTCACCACCAGGTCGTAGGGTTGGGCATCCGGGGGTAGGGTTGGTTTCAGAATGTCTTCGCGTTGCCAACGTACCGACGCCCGGTGAGCCTCTCCGTTCTGGCGGGCTACGGTCAGCGCCTCTGACGAAACGTCCCAGGCGGTCACTGCGGCCGCTTGCATTTCTTTCGCCAGCGTGACGGCAATGCACCCGCTTCCCGTTCCAATGTCCAGAATCCGGTCGGGTTGGGTAAGCGCGTACTCTTTCAGGATCCAAGCCACCAGTTCTTCGGTTTCCGGACGGGGAATCAACACCGAAGGATTGACGAAAAATTGCCTCCCGTAAAATTCCGTTTCTCCCGTAACGTATTGGATGGGTTCGTGCCGGACCAAGCGGTCGATCCAGGGCTGGAAATACGCCGGGCCGTACGCCTCGGCGAGGATCTTATTCGCCAGCACGTCGGTTTTCTTCAACCGCAACGCATAACTGAGCAACAAGAAAACGATGCTACGGGCTTCGTCGGCACCGTAAACGGGCGTGAGCGGTTTTACGAGGGCATCGAACAACCTTTTCGCCTCAACCATTCGCAAAGATGTCTATTTTTGACATTCCAGTTATCGATACCCGGTTGCGTTCGGACCACTCACTTGACGTTGGATTGACTTCCTGGTTCTCACTCACTACGTTGTATGGCTACTTTCTCGGATGAACACTACATGCAGCGGGCGTTGGAACTGGCTACGCTGGGTCAGGGTCGGGTCAGTCCCAACCCCATGGTGGGATGCGTGTTGGTGCACCGAGGTAAGATCATCGGGGAGGGGTGGCACCAACGTTACGGGGATTGGCACGCCGAAGTAAACGCAATTCAAGCGGTAACCGATCTTTCCCTGCTCCCGGAATCTACGGCTTACGTCACGTTGGAACCTTGTTCCCACTACGGAAAAACCCCGCCCTGCGCCGACCTGCTGATCCGACACCGGGTGGGGAGGGTAGTAGTCAGCAACCTCGACAGCAATCCGTTGGTAAGCGGGCAGGGCGTGGAAAAACTGCGGCAAGCCGGCATCGAAGTGGAGGTGGGCATCCTGGAGGCGTTGGGACGGTACCTGAATCGCCGGTTCTTCACTTTCGTGGAAAAAAAGCGACCGTACGTGATCCTGAAATGGGCCGAAACCGCCGATGGTTTCCTGGCCCGCACGGATTACGATTCCAAATGGATCAGCAACGACTGGTCCAGAAAGCTGGTACACCAGTGGCGGAGCGTAGAAGATGCGGTTATGGTAGGAACCCGCACGGCCCAGTACGATGATCCCCGATTGAACGTCCGCGATTGGTCGGGACGGAATCCGGTGCGGGTTGTGCTGGATAGGCATTTGCGGCTTTCTCCCGAATTGCAACTCTTCGATCAGTCGCAACCTACCTTATGCTACAATTCCGTCCGGGAAGAAAAACGAGACAACCTTGCTTACGTGAGATTGCCCGACGGCCAGGGGTTGATCCAATCCGTGCTGGACGATTTGTACCTTCGAAAAATTCAGTCGTTGTTGGTCGAAGGGGGTACCCAACTTCTTCGTTCGTTTCTGGAAGGCCGTCACTGGGACGAAATCCGGGTGTTTAAAAGCCAGAAACGATTCGGGGAAGGCATTCCCGCTCCCGCGTTCACGGGGATTGAAACCGCCCGGACGACCTTCTACGACGACGTGCTAACGTGCTACCAGCCGCGGCAACCCACTGGAGGTGACCGTTAATTCGTTACTTCCAGCTTTTTCAAGCTGTCCTGGGTAAGGGGCTTGTTCACGTACTTCTTCACGTAGTCATACTTCTTCGACTTATTCATGTCCTGGGGATTGATGGACGAAGTCAGCATCACAATGTGGCAGTACTTTTTGGTTTCGTTGGAAAGCTTATTGAACTCGTCCAGGAACTGAAACCCGTCCATGAGCGGCATGTCGATGTCCAGGAAAATGATTTCCGGTAGAACATTTTCCATTCTAGAGGCGATCTTCTCCATATTCTTCAAGAATTCGATGGCACTTTTTCCGCTGGTGTGGGTGAAAATGTGCTTGGCGATGCTGGATGACTCAATGATTTTCTGATTGATCAAGTTATCAATCTCATTGTCATCAATTAACATTATGGTGTGATACCTGGGTTTAACTTCTGACATAGTATTCTTTGTGTGTTTTGGATGTCGAAATATAGAAAATAAATGGTTGAAAAAGGTAACAGTTCAAAGATTATTAAACATCGAATCGGATTCCTTGCGCCAAAGGAAGTTTAGCGCTGTAATTAATGGTATTGGTTTGTCTTCTCACGTAGGCTTTCCAGGCATCCGAACCGGATTCCCGGCCACCACCCGTTTCCTTTTCTCCCCCGAAGGCACCTCCGATCTCAGCCCCGGAGGTGCCGATGTTCACGTTGGCGATGCCGCAATCGGAACCTCGGTACGAAAGAAACGTTTCCGCCTCCTGCAGGTTGGTGGTAAAGATGGCGGAGGAAAGGCCCTGCTTCACGTCATTCTGCAGCGCAATGGCTTGTTTGACATCTCCCTGGTACTGAATAAGGTACAATATGGGGGCAAACGTTTCCTGCTGCACAGTTGGGTAATGGTTCTCGGCCTCCACCAGCGCCGGAGTTACGTAGTTGCCCGAAGCGTATGCCAAGCCCGTCAGAATCTTGCCTCCCCACAGCACCTTGCCGCCTTCCGACTGGACACTCTCCAGCGCATCCTTGAAAGCCGCAACCGCCGATTGGTCAATCAAGGGCCCAATTAACTTGTTCTCGTCCAACGGGTTGCCAATGGGCAGTTGCGGATAGATCGCTTGCAGCCGGTTTTTTACTGTTTCGTAAACTGCCGCGTGTACAATCAGGCGTCGGGTAGTTGTGCAGCGTTGGCCACAGGTACCTACCGCGCCGAACACGGTCGCGCGTACGGCCATTTCGATATCGGCGTGTTCGGTGATGATGATGGCGTTGTTGCCACCCAATTCCAACAGCGATTTGCCCAGCCGTTTTGCCACTGCTTCGGCTACTTGCCGGCCCATGCGGGTGGAACCGGTGGCCGACACCAAGGCAACGCGGGAATCATTGGCCAGCGCAGCACCCGTGGCGGCTTCGCCAATGATTAGGCTAAATATTCCTTCGGGTAACTGGTTCCTCTCCAGCACCCGCCCCACAATGCGCTGGCACGCGACGGCCGAAAGGGGCGTTTTTTCGGAAGGTTTCCAGACGCATACGTTGCCGCAAACCGCGGCAACCATCGCGTTCCAGGCCCACACCGCCACCGGAAAATTGAATGCCGAAATGATGCCCACGATACCGAGCGGGTGATACTGATCGTACATCCGGTGCTCGGGTCTTTCCGAATGCATGGTAGAACCGTACAATTGCCGCGACAGTCCTACTGCAAAATCGCAGATGTCGATCATTTCCTGGACCTCACCCAACCCTTCCTGGTAGATCTTGCCCATTTCGTAGCTGACCAGCCTTCCCAACTCGGCCTTACGGGTACGCAGTTCCTCGCCAATTTGCCGGACAATCTCACCCCGGTGCGGAGCGGGAACGCAACGCCAAAACTCCCACCCCACCGTCGCCGTTGCCATCACCCGCTGGTATTCCGACTCCTGAATAATTTGTACGGAAGCAATTTCCCGATTGTCAACGGGGGACACTATCTTCTTGGTGGACCGTTGATTCTCAACCGGAGCCCAGTGTGAACCAGTACTGTAAGAGGGATTGGACTTCTCTACGTACAGTTTGGCCAAGGTTTCTTCCATGTAAAAAACGCCTTCCTGATGAGGCCACAAAGTGAACACAATTCTAAATAGATCAAATTGTAATCGGCAAAAAATAATACATCGGCGCGACCCGTTTTGATTGGGCGAAAAACGATTCGGTTAGGTGGTTACTTCCAACGATTATTGGCTGATGGCGTAGTAACTCTTATTGCCGTCGGGATACAGGCCTTCGACCAGGATGGATTCTTTTCCTTGCTCGATAACCCGGGAAATGTCCTCGGGCCTACCAACTGCCTGAGGCGTGGAGGAGCCGCTCCGCGTGATTTTGGTAATGACAAAGCCTTCCCGAATACCCGCGTCCTTAATCCGACCCGATCCCAACCGCACCACTTTCACCCCGCCGTCGATTCCTAAAATGCCTTGTTCCTCCTCCGTAATGGTCCGCAAATCAGCCCCCAGTATCCTGGAAGTGGTTTTTTCCTCCCGCTTTAATACGGTGGTGCTGCCCTTTCTATTTTTGAGGACAATTACTGTGCTTATTTCCCTGCCTTTCCGCACGTAGGTGACTTTTACCTTGTCACCTGGGCGGTGGGTGGCAATCAGCCCTTGTAATTCCGACACCGCATTCACCCGCGAGTCGTCTATCTTGGTAACCACATCGCCAGGTTGGATACCTCCCCGGTCAGCGGCGTCGCCTTGGTTGACGCCGGCAATATAAACACCCTGGGTACTTTCCAAGCCCTTTTCCTCCATCAGCTCGGACGTCACCTCGTTGATCTGAACGCCAAGCATACCCCTTTGTACTTCTCCGTACCGGAGCAAATCTTCCATTACTTTCTTCACCAACGTAACCGGCACGGCAAAGGAATACCCGGAATAATAGCCCGTTTGCGTAGCGATGGCAGTATTGATCCCGATCAGTTCGCCTTTCAGGTTTACCAGGGCACCACCACTGTTGCCCGGATTTACCGCCGCATCCGTCTGGATGAAAGATTCTACCTGCATACCGTCTTGATCCTTCAGGATATGGATGTCCCGGCCCTTGGCGCTTACAATCCCCGCCGTAACCGTCGAGGTCAAATCGAACGGATTTCCAATGGCAAGCACCCACTCACCTACTTTCAGCCGGTCAAAGTTGCCGTATCTCACGAATTGCAACGCGTTCGCGTCAACTTTCAACAGCGCAAGATCGGTAGTGGGATCCGTTCCTACTACTTCCGCTTTGAAACTCCTTTTATCTTCGAGCACCACCTCAATTCGGTTGGCATTTTCCACCACGTGATTGTTGGTCGCAATGTAGCCGTCTGATGAAATAATAACTCCCGATCCGGCCGACTCGCGGGAACCGGGATTTCTGAACGGCTGCCCGTTTCCGAAACCGTGAAAGTCCTTGTATACTTCATCCATCGCTTCCTCACCGTTGGCATCGTAGGAGGTTTTGACGTGGACTACCCCGGAACGCACCATATCCGCTGCGTAGATAAAATTCAGACCCACCGGAACAACCACGGAAGAATCGTTTAGGTAACTGGAAAAGCGCACATTTTGCTTCTGTTCAAATGATTGATCGGTTTCGTCGTAGAGGAAGTACCTGAAACCTGCTATCGCCACCAATCCACCCGTTACTGATGCGAGCAAAAGTCCAAGAAAGAACTGTCTCTTGTTCATAAGGAATACTTTTCTGATTCAATATTAAAGGTAATTAATGTACGGGGCATTTACGCGATGGAAAAAGAAATCGATGCAAATAAATGCATAAGCGAAAAATACGGAGTCAAGGCTGAGTGGAGTAGAACTGGATGGAACAGGGAAGAATGATAAAACCCCCCAAAAGAAAGCCCCCCGCGGTTGGGCGGGGGGCGGGCTTGGGTGGATGAGATTAATGGGATTGGCGGCTACCTACTCTCCCGGCTTTTCAGGCCAGTACCATCGGCGTGGCGGGGCTTA
>JACMKY010000184.1 GCA_014379925.1 Cytophagales bacterium
CTTTACGTCATGGTTAACCACCGGGGCAATGAGGAGTTTGAAAAAACCAGTGGCCTTTACCGGCTACAGGATACCAATGGCGACGACCAGTACGACAAAGTAACCCTGCTGAAGCAACTGGAAGGCGAAGGGGAGCACGGACCGCACAGCATTGTACTTTCCCCCGATAAACAGTCGCTGTACGTCATGGCCGGAAATTTTACGAACGTGCCCAAGATGGACGCCTATCGATTGCCTGCGGTATGGAACGAAGACAACGTATTTCCCCTCATCCCGGACCCGAGAGGACACGCCACTGACCGGAAAGCGCCCGGCGGATGGATTGCCAAAATAGATTCGCTGGGACAACGCTGGGAACTGGTGGGTGCCGGCTTCCGAAATTCCTTCGATATGGCTTTTAACGAAGCCGGGGATTTGTTCTGCTTTGATTCGGATATGGAATGGGACTTTGGTATGCCCTGGTACAAACCTACCCGGGTTTTGCACATTACCAGCGGCAGTGAGTTTGGCTGGCGTACCGGTTCGAGCAGTTGGTCTCCCAACAATGCGGATGCGCTGCCGGCGGTCATCAACATCGGGCAGGGTTCCCCTACCGGGGTTTTCCACGGAAAAGAGGCCCGTTTCCCGGAGAAATATAAAAAGTCTTTGTTCATTTTCGACTGGAGCTTCGGCATTATCTACGCCATCCACCTTCAACCGCAGGGCGCTTCTTACACCGCCGAAGCGGAAGAGTTTATTTCGGGTTCTCCGCTGCCGCTCACCGACGGGGTGATTGGTCCGGACGGCGCGCTGTATTTTCTCACCGGTGGCCGAAGACTGGACTCGGATCTGTACCGGGTCTCCTACGCGCCTTCGGATTCGGAGCAGGCCGGGGTGCTGGCCGCCAACCCGGCTGCCGCCGATGAATCTGCCAAGACCACCCAAGCGCGTCAGACCCGGCTCCGGTTGGAACAGTACCACGGCGAGCCGCAAGCGGGGGCCGTCGATGTTGCCTGGCCCTACCTGAAAGACGAAGACCGTTTTATCCGCTACGCCGCCCGCCTGGCCGTCGAACACCAGCCGGTAAAGGAGTGGCAGGAAAAGGCCCTGAAGGAGACCGATCCCCAAATCCTGACGCAAGCCGTGATTGCCCTGGCCCGCCACGGCCAGAAAGACGTCAAGAACGAAGTGTTGCAAGCCCTTACCCGGGTTGACTACGACAAACTCTCCGCCGCCCAGCAAATGGACCTGCTGCGGGCCTTCGAGCTGGTTTTCTACCGGATGGGCAAGCCGGACGGGGCCGTGAGGGATCAGGTAGTGGCCTATTTGAATCCCCGGTATCCCGCCAAAACCAACGCTCTGAACCGCTCACTCAGCAAGGTGCTCGTGTACATCGAAGCCCCGGGCGCCACCGAGAAAACCCTGGCTTTGCTGGAAAAAGCCAAGGATGACCCGTCGGAAAAAACGGTGAGTGCCTCTTCCGACCTCATCCTGAGGAATCCCCAGTACGGATTGGACATTGCCGCAATGCTGGCCAAGGTTCCGCCCGCTCAACAGACCCACTACGCCACGGTGCTCGGTGAGGCAAAAACCGGGTGGACGCCGGCCATGCACGAGCAGTATTTCAAGTGGTTTGCCCAGGCCTTTACCTACAAAGGAGGCCGGAGCTACGTTGGCTTTCTGGATAAATCCCGGCAGGCCGCTTTATTGAACGCGCCGAAAGACAAGTTTGCCGCCTACAACACCCTTTCGGGTGGCGCACTGCTGGCCAGTTCGGGCCTTGACCTGGCTAATTTGCCTTCGGCCAAAGGCCCTGGCCGCAACTGGAAGCTGGAAGAAGCCCTGGCGGTGGTGGACAGCGGATTGGTAAACCGGAGTTTTGCGCAGGGCAAGCAGATGTTTGCGGCCACCCTCTGCGCTTCCTGCCACGCCGTGCGGGGAGAAGGAGGAGGCATCGGTCCGGATCTGACCCAGTTGGGTACGCGCTTCACGACC
>JACMKY010000185.1 GCA_014379925.1 Cytophagales bacterium
GAGGTGGTATGCGTTGCGGTTGGGGCGAACGCCCGGGTGCCGGGGTTTGTCGCCGTCTGGGAACGGGAATCTTTTATTCATCATCCGTACGTAGACCCCGAAGTCCAGGGTCGGGGCGTGGGTAGCCTGCTGCTCGCATCACTTCACGCGTGGCTGCCGCTACCGTGGAGGCTAAAGTGCATCCGGTCAAACACGAGGGCGCTCCGCTTTTACGGGTACCTTGGCTGGGTTGAAGCGGGTTCCGGAGACGGCGAAGAGGGTCAATACCTCGCGCTTGAAGTCCGGCCCAACCCTGCCATCGTCTACCTAATACCTAAAGTATGGACATTCCAAATCAATCACCAACCCCGGTCGACCAGCGCGCGGCCGATGTTAAGGTCCCCAGGCTTTATGATGAGTTCGCCCCTTGGTGGCCCCTCCTGTCGTCTCCGGCCGAATACGCCGAGGAAGCCGCCTTCTACGAGCGGGTACTCGTCGGAGCCTGCGAGCGCTCGCCGCGCACGCTCCTCGAACTTGGAAGTGGGGGAGGCAACAACGCGTCGCACCTGAAGACGCGGTTCGGGATGGTTCTCGTCGACCCCTCGCCGGGAATGCTCGCCGTGAGCCGTCGGCTAAACCCGGCGTGCGATCACGTCGAGGGCGACATGCGAACCGTCCGACTCGGTCGCCAGTTCGACTGCGTATTCATCCACGACGCGGTGGTGTACATGACCACTGAAGCCGACTTGCGAATGGCCATCGAAACCGCCTTTGTGCACTGTAGTCCCGGCGGTGCGGCGCTCTTCGCCCCGGATTACGTGCAGGAGAATTTCCGATCCTCGACCGACCACGGTGGGCACGACGGCGAGGGCGAAAGCCTGCGCTACCTGGATTGGTGCTGGGATCCGGATCCGACGGATACTTCTTACGTTGTTGACTACGCGTACCTGCTGCGGGCGAGCGACGGGTCGGTGCGGGTTGAGCACGACCGGCACATGGAGGGATTGTTCGCTCGTTCGCACTGGCTACGCCTTCTCTCCGAGGCCGGATTCCAGCCGAGCGTCGTACCGTTCGAGCATTCCGAACTCGAGCCTGGCGCGCACGAGGTGTTCGTCGCGAAAAAACCGAGCCGATAAGCCGCCGTTGAGAAATGAAGTTTAACAAGAACCGGCCGCGGACGCGCCGTAGGGCAGCATCAAGGTAAAGTTCGGTGCGCCGCTGGTGCCGGGCGTTCGGTGGGTGCTGGCTGGTGATCGGAGGTGGGGGACTGGCTTGACAACAAACAGGATCACACGACCATTGGAGCTAAACCAAACGCTGAGGTGGGCTTATTTTTATTGCATCGATTTGGCTCTTTGCGGTAATTGAACTTACTTTAGCCGCCCAATGGTAACTGCGTTATTTCCATCATATCGCAAAGGGTGAATAAATTGACGAAATACAAAGTGCGGACACTGCTGCCCACAGACCAGTCCTTTTTGTGGGAGATGCTGTATCAATCTCTTTACGTTCCGAAAGATGGCGCACCATTTGAACGAAATATCGTCAACCAGGCTGACATTGCCAGATACGTTAAAGATTGGGGGCGTGCGGATGATTCCGGTTTTGTGGCGGTGGATGAAAATGATCATCTTGTTGGAGCAGTATGGTTGCGCTTATTCAAAAAGGAGGAAAAAGGATTCGGCTACGTTGATGATAAAACACCAGAGCTAGGTGTGGCTGTTTCGCCCGAGTATCGCGGGAAAGGGATCGGAACAGTTTTGCTTTCTCGTCTCATCAAAGCGACGGAAGACATTTATGAATGCATTTCCCTGAGTGTAACAGTTGAAAATCCAGCGTTGCGTTTATACCAGAGGTTGGGATTTGAAGCAGTTGCGAAATGTGGTGATTCGATAACAATGAAAAGAAAATCAAAGACGTGCTGTCGCCAGGCGCGCCTGGCGTGCTAAACAATTAGACATCTTTAAGAACACGGAACGGTGAAACTACCAATATCCACTTTGGTGGCGCTCGTAATAATCGCCGGGGGTGCGGTTGGTTCTCCGGCCCGAGCGCAGACGGAGCCCACGTCATTGGGCGTAGTGATGACCAACGCCTACGATGCGTTCGGCTCCGAAAGAAAAGGACTCCAGCACGATTTCGGTTTCTCTTCGATTGTAGAATACCAAGGAAAAACGATCTTGTTTGACGCGGGAACCAACGCCAAAGTATTCGAGCGCAACGTCAAATCACTGAAAATTGATCTCCGGAAGATTGACGTTGCCATCCTGTCCCACGGACACTATGACCACATCGGCGGTTTCGATTATCTGTTGAGCGTCAATCCAAAAGTCAAGATTTATCTTCCCAACGATTTCTTCTCGCTCGGCGCCCCGACCAAATTCCCTTTTCGGGAGGCCGAACCGGACGTAGCGAAGACGTTGCCCAAGGACCAGCAATACTTCCGCGGCGAAAGCGTGGTCGAGGGCATGGTAACCGTATCAACGGGTCGGTTCTGGAAGTCTGACGTGGAGTATTTAACTTCGGCGAAAGAGGTATTGCCCGGCGTCACCATCATTCCGACGACTTCCCAATTGATGGGTACCTTTATCAAGTATCCGCCGTTTGAGAAAAATCCGCAGTTCATCGGCATGCCGGAACTATCCGTTTCGTTTGCCACCGGGAAAGGAGAAATAATATTGGCGGGATGCTCGCACAGCACGATCGAAACGATCATTCAGGAGATCAAAAAAGTTCGCCCGGGGAAAATTCACCTGGTCGCGGGTGGGTTTCACCTGATCCCGTATCCGCGGGAATACATTGAGGGCTTGGCGAAGCGAATGCGGGAAGAATACGAAGTCGAATCCGTGGCTCCGGCTCACTGCACCGGGCACCTGGGATTTTCTGTTTTCCAGCAAGTCTTCGGTGACCAGTACCGATTTTTCGGACTTGGTGAAAGAATTAATCTGTAGCTACGCCCAACAAACCAGCCAACCGGACTCGTTGTCGCCCAGGAGCCGGACAACACTTCGTGGAATTTCCTGCCCGTAGATTCCAAATGGTCGCGGCTGAAGGAAATTATTATCGCGGCCTTCGCCTTGCGCGGCGACATTGACATCGGCCAGCGCACGTTTGGTATGTTCAAAAGCGCCGGGCTGGAGAAGGTCACGATTCGCGCCGCCGTTGTTGCCCTTCAGGACAACCATCCGTACATGCGCATGTCCGTCACCGCGGTTGCGGCCATGCGCCAACACATTGTCAGCGCCGGGCTGTCGACGGAAGCAGAACTGGATGATTTGTTAATCAATGTCGAAACGCGCGCCAATGATCCGCAGACTTGTCAAAGAACCTTTACTGTGACCCAAGTCTGGGGACGCAAGCCCTTGACTCAGTAGACAAGAACCCGCTTTCTTCGCTTTCCGTGGGTGAATACCCGTCCTGGAATGCGACCAGGGTAAACGAGGCCGGACTTTTTACCTGGCATTGGGCCCGGCCAGGGAGACGGCACGGACGTTTGGTTTGGCGCGTCTGAGGGCAGCCCTGGCTGCTATCCCAGGTACGGCTTGAGGGCTTTGCTGCGGGAGGTGTGGCGCAGGCGACGGATGGCCTTCTCTTTGATCTGCCGCACGCGCTCGCGCGTCAGGTTGAACTTCTCGCCGATCTCTTCCAGGGTCAGGGCGTGCTCGCCGTTGAGGCCGAAGTATAAAGTGATCACGTCGGCTTCGCGGGGCGTGAGCGTGGACAGGGCCCGCTGCACTTCGCGGCGCAGCGAGTCGTTCATCAGGCCGGAGTCGGGCGTGTCTTCGCTGTCGTTTTCCAACACGTCGAGCAGGCTATTCTCCTCGCCCTGCACGAAGGGGGCGTCCATGGAAACGTGGCGACCCGAGATTTTCAGCGTGTCCACGATCTCCGAAATGGATAATTCCAGCTTTTCGGCCAGTTCATCGGGGGATGGCTCCCGCTCGAATTTCTGTTCCAGCTCCGAAAACGTCTTCGATATCTTATTCAGCGAACCCACCCGGTTGAGGGGCAGGCGCACGATGCGCGACTGCTCGGCCAGGGCTTGCAGGATGGATTGTCGGATCCACCATACGGCGTAAGAAATAAACTTGAATCCCCGCGTTTCGTCGAAACGTTGGGCAGCTTTGATCAGACCCAGATTGCCTTCGTTGATGAGGTCACCCAAGGACAAGCCTTGGTTTTGGTACTGTTTTGCCACCGATACCACAAAGCGGAGGTTGGCTTTGGTCAGCTTCTCAAGTGCCAACTGATCCCCTTCCCGAATGCGTTTGGCCAACTCCACCTCCTCGTCGGGCGTGAGCAAATCCACCTTACCAATCTCCTGCAAATACTTGTCCAGCGACTGGCTTTCGCGGTTGGTAATCTGCTTGCTGATCTTAAGTTGCCTCATTCAAGTAGGTTTTTTATCGTAAGCACAATTTACCGCTTCGGAAACGCAATCAATGAAAACAAAGTTCTAGAAGAAGGACCATTGATAATGCAATTTTATGTTTAAATTTTTATAACACAAAAAACGTAACCGCAACTCCGGCGGAACGAATGTAAGTAGTGAGCGGTTTTGAGTGTTCGGGTTACCCGATGCAACAGGATCGAGCGACATCCTACTAAGGTAAAAAAATGGAATGTACTTACTGCTAAACGGCTTCCTCTACTCTACCGGCTTCCTTCCGGCCTGGCCAGCAACACCTTGCGCGACAGGCGGAACTTACCCGTTTTTTTGTCCACGTCCACCAGTTTTACTTTCACCTCTTCGCCCACTTCCAGCACCCCTTCCATGGACTCGAGCCTTTCCCACTTGATTTCCGAGATGTGCAGCAATCCGTCCTTGCCGGGCATGAATTCCACGAAAGCGCCGAAGGGCATGATGGTCTTCACTTTGCCGTCGTAAACGTCGCCGATGGAAGGTACCTGAACGATGGCCCGCACGCGACCCAACGCCTTGTCCATCGCTTCCTTGTTGACCGAGAAAATGCTGACGAAACCGGCGTTGTCCCGCTCTTCAATGATTACCGTTGCCCCGGATTCCTTCTGAATGTCCTGCACCACCTTGCCGCCCGGTCCGATCACGGCCCCGATCATGTCGCGATCGATCTTCAGCGTGACGGCGCGGGGCGCACTCGGTTTCAGGTCGGGGTTCGGCGCGGCGAGGGTCTTGTTCATTTCCGACAAGATGTGCAGCCTGCCCCGGCGGGCCTGCTCCAAGGCTTGCCTCAGTACTTCGTAAGACAGTCCCTCCACCTTCATGTCCATCTGGCAGGCCGTAATTCCCTTCTCCGTGCCCGTCACCTTGAAGTCCATGTCTCCCAAGTGATCCTCGTCGCCCAGAATGTCGGAGAGAACCGCGAATTTTCCGGTTTGGGAATCGGAGATCAACCCCATGGCAATGCCCGAAACCGGTGCCTTGATCTTCAAGCCCGCGTCCATCAGGGCTAGCGCTCCCGCGCAAACGGTGGCCATGGACGACGAACCGTTGGATTCCAGGATGTCGGAGACAATCCGGATGGTGTAGGGGTTGTCTTCGACGGGAGGCATCACTTTCTTCAGCGCCCGCAGGGCCAAGTTGCCGTGGCCAACTTCGCGGCGGCCGGGTCCGCGATTGGGTTTCACTTCACCCGTCGAGAAACCCGGGAAGTTGTAGTGCAGGATGAACTTGTTGTAGCCCGACACCATGGCCGAATCAATGATCTGCTCGTCGAGCTTGGTACCCAGGGTGACGGTGGTGAGCGATTGGGTTTCCCCACGGGTGAAGAGGGCGGACCCGTGCGCGGCGGGCAGGTAGTTGACTTCGCTGTAGATCGGACGAATCTCGTCCAGCTTCCGGCCGTCCAGGCGCTTTTGTTCATCCAGCACCAGGTTGCGGGCGGCCTTCTTGTGAATGTCGTGGTAGTATTTCTTGACCAGGCCCAGGTTGATGGAGTGGCCTTCGGGCAACGAATCCAGGTAGGACTGCAGCACCGCCTTGAATCCCGCGCTCCGTTTCGACTTGTCGGCATCGCCCAGCCGGGCCACCTGATACGCTTTTTCGTACAGGAGTTCGTGCATAGTCGCCGACAGTTCCGGGTCGTTCGCTTCGTGGGAATACGTTCTTTTCCCGGTTTTTCCGACGGCCGCTTCCAGCTCCTTCTGCACGGTGCAGTGCACCCGAATTGCCTCGTGGGCCACGCGCAGGGCGGTTAGCACGTCGGCTTCGGCAACCTCGTTCATCTCGCCCTCCACCATCAGGATGTTGTCGTAGGAGGCAGCCACGATCAGGTCCAGGTCGGCCCGGGCCAGAACCGAGGTGGGCGGATTGATCTGGTATTGTCCGTCGATCCGGGCAACCCGCACTTCGGAGATGGGCCCGTTGAAGGGGATATCGGAAACGGCCAGGGCGGCGGAGGCGGCCAGGGCAGCCAGGGCGTCGGGCAGCACTTCCGCATCCGCGGAAATGAGCATAATGTTGACCTGGGTGTCGGCGTGGTAATCGTCGGGAAAAAGGGGGCGGAGTGCCCGGTCCACCAAGCGGCTGATCAGGATTTCGTAATCGGAAAGCCGGCCCTCGCGCCGCAGGAAACCACCGGGAATCTTGCCGGCGGACGCGAACTTTTCCTGGTAGTCCACCGAGAGCGGCATGAAGTCGATGCCTTCCTTGGCCTCCCGGGCCGATACTACGGTGGCCAGCAGCATGGTATCTCCCATCCGGATAACCACCGCGCCGTCGGCCTGCTTGGCGAGCTTGCCGGTTTCAATGGTAATGGTTCTACCATCAGCGGATTGGATGGTTTTGGTTACAATCGTAAATGACATAGTACAAAGATTGATATGGACAGCTTGACCCGAACGAACCTTCGTCAGGTCGTTTTCTTCGGGCTTCGGCCCGAGTATACCCAGTAGGCGGTCAGCGTAGGTCGCGCTGGAAAGCACGCAGGGAAAGGAACGAAAACAGGGAACCCTGGCGTGGATTCCCTGTTTCGGAAAATTATTTTCTCAGGTTCAGTTCGGCGATGATCGCGCGGTACCGTTCAATGTCGTTTTTGCTGAGGTAATTTAGTAACCTTCTTCGCTTGCCAACCAGTTTCAACAAACCCTGCTGGGTGGCAAAGTCCTTCTTGTGCTGCTTCAGGTGGTCAGTCAGGTGGTTGATGCGGAAGGTGAAAAGGGCAATTTGCGACTCGGGTGAGCCCGTATCGGTTTTGATTTTTTGGTTGCCGTGTTTTTCAAACAACTCCTGCTTTTTTTCTAGCGTCAAATACATCGCGTATACATCTTATAATTGATAACCTCTTCTTTTTTAGTGAACCCGTAACAATTGATTGACTCGTCACGTATGAGCATAGCATTCCTGCGTTTTTCAACAAGAAGGCAAAAGTAGGGGAAACCAGCGAAACAAAAAAGGAATCGCCCAAATATTCCAAATCAATCGCTTCCAAACGTTGAGGGGTTGGACCAAACGTTGGTCTTCCCGTCCGACGCTCATTCAGCGGGTTTTCAACCTGCCTTTGGCCGTCTTAAATCCCTTCCGGGTCGATCCGCGTTTTTTCTCATCAAGGAAAAGCAAAGCTACTCTTGCCAGCGCAGGCCGCTTTATTTTGAAGCCATTGCCCGCGGCCAATCCCACTGACCGTTTGATCTTTTGTATTCGAAGCCAAAATCGTCCGGTAATGAAAACCGCTTTCATCGGTTCGGGTAACCTGGCCTGGCACTTGTCGCGGGCGCTGGAGGCGGCCCACTACCCAATTGCTGACGTCTACAGCCGTCGCCCCGAAAGGGCCCGCCAACTGGCCAATCATCTTCACGGCGCGCGGGTGCGGACCGGACTCGATTTTTCGGACAGCCCCGCCCGGCTTTTCTTTCTCACTGTCAGCGACGACGCCATCCCGGCAGTGGCCTCCGCCCTGGTGGTGCCGCCCGGGTCCACGGTGGTCCACACTTCGGGTAGCCAGTCGTTGGCCGCCTTGCGGCAGGGGCTTCGCTCGGAGGCGGTGCGGGCGGGCGTGCTGTATCCCTTGCAGACCTTCAGCCACCACCAGGCGGTGGATTTTTCCCGGGTGCCCCTGTGCCTCGAGGGCGAGGACCCCGCAACCGAGGCCACGCTGATGACGGTGGCCCAGGGCCTCAGCCACCGGGTGGAAGTGATGGACTCGGCGCGGCGGCGGGTGCTGCACCTGGGGGCGGTGATGGCGGGAAACTTCACCAATCACTTGCTGGTACTGGCCAAACGAGTGCTGGACGAGGAAAACCTGGAACTTGACTTATTGAAACCGCTGCTGGAGGAAACGGTACGCAAGGCTTTCGAGGCCGACGACCCGGCCGGAGTTCAAACCGGACCCGCCTGGAGGGGCGATGTCGGAATCATCGGCAAGCACCTGGATCACTTGGCAAACCGGCCCAATCTACAGGCGGTGTACCGGCAGCTAACGGAAAGCATCCGGAACACCTCCAGTGGCACCATTGGGCGTTTATAGAAGCCGTGGTCAATGGTCGGTAGTCAACAGTCAACCCTCTGACCCTCTTAACCCCACCAACCCTTCCCCATGAAACTCTGCTTTGCCACCCACAACGCCCACAAGTTGCACGAGATCGCCCCGTTGTTGCCGCCGGTCTTCGAATTGCTGAACCTCGAACAAATTGGTTGCCGGGAAGAACTACCCGAAACGCAGGATACCATTGAAGGCAACTCCCGCCAAAAAGCCGAATTCGTGTGGCAGCACTACCGCGTCAACTGCTTTGCCGACGACACCGGGCTGGAAGTGGCCGCTCTTCACGGTGAACCGGGCGTGCGTTCGGCGCGTTACGCCGGGCCGCAGCGCAACGGCGAGGAGAACATCGATCGGTTGCTCCACCACCTTGCTGGTCAGACGGACCGCAACGCCCGTTTTAAAACGGTAATTACCCTGGTGCTGGACGGGGAGGTGCATTCGTTCGAAGGCATTGTGGAGGGAAATATTCTGGAAGCACGCCGGGGCGGGGGCGGTTTTGGCTACGACGCAGTATTTCTGCCCGATGGTTACGACCGCACGTTCGCCGAGATGGATCTGGCCGAGAAAAGCCTCGTCAGCCACCGGGGGAAGGCGTTGGAAAAAATGGTCGGCTTTTTCCGCGCGGGCTTCGGGCCGCCTTAAAGCCGGCGCGGTTTCCGTTTGGTGGCGGGTTTTTGTTAGCTTTGTCTCCGGTATGGCGCATCCTTACATTGTTGGCA
>JACMKY010000186.1 GCA_014379925.1 Cytophagales bacterium
ACCTGTCGTCGTCCTACGCTCATACCGAAAGCCACCCGGCCTACGGCGAGGCAACCCGGGCACTGCGGAAGGTATTCGATGCCCACCAGCATAATGGTCAGGTGCGGTTTGAATACCTCACCAAGCTCTACTACGGCCGGTTGGGCTGAGGTTTTACACCAATTTGCCGGACCCCGAAGCTTCGGATGACCAGGCGCCTGGTGCATTGGCGGATTGGTGGCAAAAACTGACGAACCAATGAAGATGCACGTATTCGGGGCTTCCGGTTCGGGGACAACCACGTTGGGGAAATACCTATCGGAGAAGTTGAACTGCCCCTACTTCGACAGTGACGACTATTACTGGGAGGCGTCAACGCCGCCTTTTACGCACCGCCGAAACCCGGACGAAAGGAACGCCCGCCTGGCCAATGCCCTGGCTCCGCACCCGGACTGGATCCTGGGCGGTTCGATCGTCGGCTGGAAGGATTGGCTGCCCGCGTTCGACCTGGCGGTGTTCCTGTGGCTGCCTTCCAACGTACGAACGGATCGGCTGGAAAAAAGAGAGTACGAAAGGTACGGTGAGGTAATCAGGTCGGACCCGGAAAGGCGCCGGCAGTACGAGGAATTCATCGAATGGGCGGCGGGCTACGACGACAACACGGCCCGGGGCAGAACCCTGGCCGTCCACGAAAACTGGCTGGGCAACCTCCCTTGTCCGGTGCCGGAACTCCGGGGAGACCTGTCGGTTGAGCGACGAGCCGAGATCGTTCTGGAAAGAATGGAGAAAATCGGCTAAGCGTGTAACTGGAAACGACACTTCTTGCTTACTCGCTTGCTTGACTTAGTCGATTGGCGATGCCTGGCGCTACTTGCGGTTTACGTCGTTGCAGTGCAACGACGCTACTACGACTTGCAACCTGCCAACCCGTAACTTGCCAACCTGCAACCTGTAACCCAAATGGCCGCGCCGCTTTACAACCAGATCGGGATTGGCTACAACCAAACCAGAAGGGCGGACCCGTACCTCGTCCGTCAGCTGCGGCGTTTGCTGGCACCGGCGAAAGCCAGGCGGTACCTCGACGTGGGGTGCGGTACGGGGAACTACACGTACGCCCTGGCCAGTCGGGATTGCGCGTTCACGGGGGTTGATCCCAGTCAGCGGATGCTGGACCAGGCGCAAACGCTACCGGAGGACAAAGCGGTGGGTTGGCTGCTGGGCAGTGCCGAAGCCTTGCCGGCCGAAGACAACTTTTTTTCCGGCGCCGTGGCCACCCTCACCATCCACCATTGGCCAAGTCTGGACCGGGGATTCCGGGAGGTGAGCCGGGTGATGGAACCGGGGAGCCCCTTCGTCATTTTTACGGCGCTGCCCGCGCAAATGAGCGGCTATTGGCTGAACGCGTATTTTCCGCGCCTGCTGGCTGCCGCCGCCGGGCAGATGCCGGATTTTGCGGGGATTGAAACGGCGCTGAACGGGGCTGGCTTTCAATCGGTAGCCAGCGAAAAGTATTTTGTTCAGCCCGATCTGGCGGATTTATTTCTTTACGCCGGCAAACACCAACCCACGCGCTACCTGGATGAAAACGTGCGGAGTGGCATTTCTTCGTTCGCGGCGTTGGCCAACCAAGCGGAAGTGGAAAACGGCCTGGCCAGGCTTGCCCACGATATTCAAACCAAGGCGATAGAAAAGGCAATGCGTCAATACGAAAACGATCTGGGCGATTACCTTTTCGTGCGGGCCATCCTGGAAAAGTAAGAATGGAACGGAAAAAGTAACGCCGGATTTCGTCGTGGCTGCCTCAATAGATTGGCTTTCGCATTTTGGGCGGCATTTCGCTTCCCGCAACGGTGGGCGGCATTCCGCTTCCCGCAACGGTGGGCGGCATTCCGCCGTGGCAACCCAAAGCTGCCATCTCTTAAAAAGATGGCAGCTTTGCCCGACGTTCGCACGTTGTGAAATGAGCATAGCCAGACCGAGAAAATTGAGCACCTATTTAAAGTCTCAATCCTCCTCTTCCGCCGCGCCCGCCAAGCCGGCCGGGTAAGGCTGGCCCCCCTTGACCGAAAACCACAGAATCCGGTTCAGCAGGTCGTCGTGGCCCCCGTCGATCTGGTAGAAGGCGTGTTGCACGGATTGGTTGGTAAAGTGCCGGGCCTTGCCCCGCAGGTTCAGCGGGGCCGGGTTCATCTCGTCCAGGGGAATGCGGTTGGGCAGGGCGGTGTATCTGAACAATGAATCGGGCTGATCGGTGAAACAGTCGAACATGGGCAGGGCGGTGGCGTCGATGACGTTCATCGGGGGAATACCCAGGATCTGCTCCATCGTCCGGACCATCGAAGTCTGGTTGTAGTTGGTGCGGACCGTTTTCCGCAGGCGGGAGTAGGGGCTGATCACGAAGCCGGTGGTGCGGTAGGCCGACACGTGGTCCCACCCGCCCTGCGAATCGTCTTCGGTGATGAAGATCACGGTGGAAGCGGCGAACCGGCTGCGCGTGACGGCCTCCACGATCCGGCCCACGGCCAGGTCGTTGTCGGCCACCATTGCCCGCGGGGTGGGAAAGGCCGGATTCATGCCCGCCGTGTGGTCGTTGGGCAAGGCCATCACCATCAGGTTCGGCCACTGGTCACCAGGCCGGGCGGCGGTTTCTGCCAATTCCTTGATAAAGGCGTCGGCGCGCATCTGGTCGCTCACCGTTTCGTCGGCCCCGCCGGGAAAGTTGGCCGCCAGGATGGGCCTTACCCGGGAGATGGTGGTGGTGTTGACGAAGGGGAAGGTCTGGCCGGTCCGTTGCAACTGGTAGAGTTTGGTCCAGTTGTACTCTTTCTTGTCAAATTCGCACTCGCAGGCTTCGCCGTACACGCGAACCGTCTTGCCGTGGTCGAGGGCGTTGTTCCAGATCAGGCCCTTTTTGTCGTACACCATCGCGTCGTAGAGCACGTGCGGGTAGCTCCGGAACCAGGCCCGCACGCTTTTCTCGGTGTAGTCGGTGACCATCGCGGCATTGGCCCAGTGGTGCCCTTCGGCGGATGACTTGCCGGACACGTGGTAGTTGTCCATCAGCGCGTACTCCCGGGCGAGGCGGTGCTGGTTGGGCGTCACGCTGTCGCCGAAAATGCACAGGGAAGCCAGGCCCCGGCCCTCCGGCACGTCGCCCAGCACCTGGTCGTAGGTGCGGTTTTCCTTGATGATGTAGAGCACGTGTTTGAAAACGGAAGGCTCCCCGATCCGTTCGGGTACGGGCTTGGGGGCCACGTTCGGGCGGGGCAATTGCTCCGACAAGGCCAGGCGGAATCCCAGGTTGAGCCGCTTCACTTTTTCGGTAAGCGCGGCCAACTGCGCCTCATCCGGCAGGGGAATGAAGGAGACGGAAGCCAGTTGCTTGTGGGAATTGAAGGCTTGCCGGGCCGTTGGCGGCGCGTTCGGGTTCTGGTTGCCCGGCTCCACCGGGTTGGCGATCCGGGCGCCGGTTGCTTCCAGGTTGGTGACGTAGAGGTGGTTGTCGTGCAACACGATGCCGGACGGGTACGCCTCGGTGGGGATGTACCCCTTTATTTTCGTGCTGCCCTGGCCGGCGGTGGAAACCTGGCTCCCCAACCCGACCACGCAAATCGCGTTGTCGAGGCCGTTGGCCACGTACAAAACGGTTCCTTGCGGGTTGATAGCCAGCGCGTTGGGGGTGCTGCCGATGTAGCCGTTGCCCGTGTTGAACAGACCCACGAAAATCGAATCAATCACCCCTTCGGTCCGGGTGTCGATGACGGAAACGTGGTCGCTGTTGCCGTTGGCCACGTACACGAACCGCCCGTCGGGACTGCTGAGGATGGCGTTGGGATGCAGACCCACGGCGAGTTCCTTGGCCGCCTTCCCGTTCTTCACGTCAATAATGGACACCGTACCCTGCGACATCGCCCCCGTTTTCGGGTCCACGTAAGCGCTTCCCCAGGGAACGCCGGCGGTTTCCAACCCGCGGGCCGGGTCCGGAACCGGCCCGGCCCAGTTGGTGACGTAGGCTTTGTCCTGCACGATGGTCAGCCCGAACGGTGCCACCCCGGTGGGTACGGTCCACACCACTTGGCCATCCTTGACCCGCACCTTGGCCAGTTGGTTGTTGCCGTTCAGCACCGTGTACAGGTACAATTCCCCGGCTTCTTCCCGCACCACCACTTCGTTGGGTAAGGCAATCGTGGCCGGGGCAACGGGTTCGAAGGGAAAGGCCCGCACGAACCGGGCGCGGCGGCCGTCCCAAACGGCCTGCATCACGTAGGAATTGGGCTTCTCCCGGCCACCGGCTCCCCAAAAGAGGTAGGTGGAGTCCCGGTAGACGATTGTTTTGATTCCTGAGAAACTGCTCATGCTGCCCTGGTACTTCGGCTCGTTTTTGTAGCTCCACCGGTGGATCAGCCGGTGCGTTTTCGCGTTGAAAAAAGCCAGCCCAAACCGGTCTTCCACCAGCAACGTCTGGTTATCGGGCATCAGCACCGCGTCCAGGCTGTGGTTTTCCACGTTCGGCTCTCCGAAACGGACCGACTCCCCGGCCGCGTCAATGACGCGGTTGTAAGGCATGAGAAAAGGCGACTTTTCCCCGGAGAGCGTACTGTCGTCGGTGGCGATTCGGTACGTCGACGTCGGGGCGCCATTGACCGCGGTTGGGGTGGTCGCGGTTTGGGGGCGGCTGCACCCGGCTAGCAGGCAGCCGCCGACGATGAACCAGGCGGAAGCGGAAGCGTGGACTTTCGTTTTCATGGTGGCAGGATTGGAATAGGTTGGTCAGGCTGATCGAGGTGGACCATCCCCGTTTCGGTGACGACGGAAAGTGGTGGGCAGAAAGCGATTTTGCCCGCCCCGGGACCAAGATCCCGTTTCCGTACTTAACACCCATCGAATCGGGTTTTTCCTCGCCAACGGTGGCCGTTTCAGTTTGGCCCCGAAGTTAACCCATCTTCGTTTACGGCGGGTTAGCCGCGCGTGAGCGCCCGCGGATATTTTTGCCTGGCCTTCGCATCCATCCGACGGCCTCATCATTTTTTTACGAAACGCTAACCGTGGCTAAACACCGCAGTCCTATTTTGCCTGGGTGTTTCGTGAATAAGCGCCTCTCCTGAGTAAAACCCTTTTTTGACGCGATGATGAAAAATGTTTTTTCGGTGGCGCTGGCGGGATGGCTGACCGCTCAGTTGTTGGTGGGTTGCGGAGGGCCGAACCAGGAGGAGGTGGGCCATCCCAAAAAACTGGTCGTTGGCCTGGTGGTGGCCGATAACGCCGAGCAGACCTTCGAACACCTGGACGTGGTGGACCGCTACTTCACCCGGAAGCTGGGTATGGAAGTGCACTTTTATAAAATCACCGACGCTTCGTCGCTGATCGAGGCCATACGGGCCAAGAAGGTCCACGTTGGTTTCGCGGGGGCGTTCACCTACCTGATCGCCGCTCAGAAAGCCAATGTCGAAGCCATCATCACCACCGCGGCCGCCAACGGCGATCCCAAATTCTACCAGAGCTGCTTCATCACCCACCCGAATTCCGGCATCAAAACCATCAACGACCTGCTCACCCGATCCAAGGAAATCACGCTTTCGTGGGCGTACCCCACCTCCACGTCGGGCCACCTGGTGCCGCGGTACTTTCTCCAGCAAAAGGGGTTGATGCCGGAAGATTTCAAGGAAGTAGTCACCTCCACCGACCACACCGCCACCATTCTCACGGTACTTTCCCGCAAAGTAGACGTGGCGGCGATGACCTACGTGACCCTGGATCGCTTTATCCGAACCGGCAAGATCAAAAAAGACGACGTCCGGGTGCTGTGGATGTCCGACCCGATCGCCCCCAGCCCGACATTCGTGCGCAAGGACCTCGACGAAGGGCTGAAAAAGCGGATCCAACAAGCCTACCTGACCATGCAGCGGGATGACCCGGAAGCCCGGGAGGCCCTCCGGACGCAGTTCATCTTCGAGGTGAAGTACATTCCGGTCGTGGACTCTCTCTACCAACCGCTGCGCGACATGGCCAACCGGGTGGAAGGCTTGCAACTGGAAGAGAAGTGAGGAAGATTCAGTGGTCAATTCTTCGTTTTCTACCTCCTCACCCGTGTTTTTTGATCAGGACGAATTCGACGTTCGCTGCGAGTGGGGCAGTGCCGGCCTGGCCCGTTTGGTACTGACCAGTGATGCCATTGTCATCGTGGATGTGCTCTCCTTTTCGACTTGCGTTGACGTGGCCGTGGGCAGGGGGGCGCTCGTGTACCCGTTCCGATGGAAAGAGGCATCCGCCGTTTCCTACGCGCGATCGCTGGACGCCGTCCTGGCCAACCCCGAACGGACGTCCGCCACCGGCTACTCACTGGCGCCCTCCTCCCTGCTGGGCATTCCGGCCGGTACCCGGTTGGTATTGCCTTCCCCGAACGGGGCCGCGCTGACGCTCGCAACGGGCGGGCGGCCAACCTTTGCCGGTTGTCTCCGGAACGCGGTGGCGGTGGCGGAGGCGGCACAAAAAATCGGCCCGCGAATCGGGATCGTGCCCGCCGGCGAGCGCTGGCCGGACGGCAGTTTACGGCCGGCGCTGGAGGATTGGACGGGAGCCGGCGCCATCATTGCGCACTTGAGAGGCACGCGTTCACCGGAAGCGTCAGTCGCCGAGGCTGCCTTCAAACACGTTCAACCCGACCTGACCTCCTGCCTCGAACGCTGCAGTTCGGGGAAAGAACTGATCGGCCGGGGATTTGCTACGGACGTGGCGTTGGCCGCGGCACTCAACCGCAGCCATTGCGCACCCCGCCTGAAAGAAGGCGCGTATACCGTAAACCCGTGAAAACCAACGGACGTGGATACCAACTTAACCAATCTTAAACTTGCCCTTCGCGTATACGCTATCCAATTTCGCCCTGAAAAATGAAGTTAATCGTGGTTTCCAATTTCAGCGACGTGCCCAATGAGCACTACTTGCTGAACCTGCTGTTTTGCGAAGGGTTGCAGTACTTTCACCTGCGAAAAAGCGGTTATACGGCGTCGCGCATGGCCGCCTACATCGAACGGATCCCGGAGCCTTTCCGTCGGTACGTGGTGCTGCATTCCCACTTCGAGTTGGTGGAGCGGTATGGGCTGCGCGGGGCGCATTTTACGAAGAAATACTGCTACGAGGATTTCCTGCGGGACCGG
>JACMKY010000187.1 GCA_014379925.1 Cytophagales bacterium
AGCCACCTGGCCCATCGCCGATACCGAGTCCACCGCCACCTCCGATGCCAAACCACGCCGCTGACAACCAAACTGCCGGGGTTGACAACGGAGCGAAACCTGACCGGAATTGGGCGGCCAGCGCTCCCTCGACGCTTGACTGCGGCGGGCGTGCAGCGCTAGCGGCCGGGAGCGCTGCCCGCCCGTCGCCCGGCCTGCGGGGTGAGGAGCCGGTCCAGGGCCGTAGCATCAAGAAGGTCGCAGCATTGGACGGGGCCGCATCGGGTTGGAGAGCGGGAAGAAACGGGGAACCCGCTGCTTCGTCGGGACTTCCAGGGACGGAGAGCCACGGGAACGCCTCCCCGCTCGGAAAAAGGAATCATTGGGCTGTTCTCCGAATTTAACTAATTTTGCGCGGAAAGCCGTGACGCCTTTCCCGGTTCCATAGCTCAATCGGATAGAGCACAAGCCTTCTAAGCTTGGGGTTGAAGGTTCGAGTCCTTCTGGAATCACGAAAGTACTGTTTTTTTCGTATCATCTTGTCCGAATATGCCTTTCCAGGGCGATTGCATCAAAGGATAAGTTGGCTTCACAGTGTCCTCAGATAGGCATCATCTCTGGCCGCCTTCTTGCGCTTGACACTCATTTTGGTTGGCTGACGCGTAATCAAGCCCAGCGCCAGCTTGCGAATGGTGGACAAGTTGCGCGGGGCGTGATCCCGGCGCACCTGGCAGCCATCTTCGTCAAAGGTGACGTCCAGATGCCAATGTTGCTCATTCTCGATGCTCCAATGACGACGAATGTAGACACCCATCCGGGCGGGCGAACAAGCGGCTAACCAACTGATGTAGTAGCACTTGACATCTTGCTGTTGGCCATTCTGCCAACGACTCGACGCTACACAAACTACGCTTCTTAAATTCATCCAGCCTTCAGCAGCATCCAGCAGGGACAACTTCTCGCTGACCACCACCAAGCCCTTCTCGGCCCGACCATGTTCCAGATGGGGGCTCACTTGGCCACTCAGGCAGGCTTTCCGGCGCTCAAAGTGATGGACAACCTGTTGGTAGAGTTCATCCTGGTTGGCTTTCAGGCCGATGATGTAATCGGCCTTTTTATCCACGATCAGTTCGGGGATGGCTTTGATCTCATTGGTTTTGCTGGCAATCTGGCGCTGGGCCAGACACAACCGCTCGGCTTCCGCCCACAGGCTCACGATCTGAACGCTGGCCTGCTTACGACCAGCTTCGAGAGTGCCCCGGAGTTGCTTTCCGTCAACAATGAGTTGCTTCTCGGCTAGGATGCCCACAAGGTGTTTGCCCCAACTGGTGAGTAGGGCTTCCAGTTGGCTGGCCGTTTGGATGGATTGGCCATACAGTGGTTGGGCTTCCACTACGGATGTCGCCTGCGGACTCTGTTTCAATTCGCTCCCCTCCGACCAGGGTTTAACTTCTACACCGATCAGCTCCTGGGTGGAGGGGGAGAAGGTAAGTTTTTAGCCGTTCAGCCAGTTGGATGGCAAGGATTTGAACCAGGGTTCGGTAACCCACAAAAGAAGCTGCCAGTTTGTAGGACCTGACCAGAATGTGAAGCAGGCTAAAAAGTCCCGCGTCCGCCATTCCGCCGTAACGGGTTCCTTTCAAGATGATGCTCGCGCCGGCCAGCAGTTCTCCCCGGTTGCTTCGAATTACTCCCGCTACGGAACCTTTCTGCTCATCAGCGAACGAGACAGTATCGGTTACCAATAAAAGCCGGCAGGCAAGGAGACGCACCAGAACGAGGGTCATATATGCAACAGTGTTTCAAACATTGAAAAAAGAATTTTTAAATGCAATAATGTTGCAAAAAAATACTTACAATCCCTGATGATGATTGGCATTATGAATAAACCTTATATAAAATAAATGGGCAACACTTTGCATCTTAATGCCTTATATGCTTAACGGATAAAATTGAGAGAGTAAAAATTATTTTAGTATAATAATGCAACATTGTTGCATATGTATATAGAATGACTATTTTTGGCGGAGAATCAGCCGTGATACCTTCAGATACCTCATGCGCTACTTGTACCTATCACTGGCCGGCTGGTTAGGTGTCGCCGCCGGGACGTATGCCCAGGAGGCTACCACCTTCGATCCCGTCGAGCCGCCCCGGGAAATAAAAGCTTACCCGATCACGGGTCCCATCACCGTGGATGGCCGCCTGGAGGAAGCCCAATGGCAGGGGGCACCACCGGCCAGCCAATTTTTTCAGGTGGAGCCCAATCAGGGCAAACCACTGGCCTTTGATACCAAAGTATGGGTCTTGCAGGATCGTCGCTACCTGTACTTCGGCGTTTTCAGTGCCGATTCCCTGGGCCCGAAAGGAATCCGCGCACCTAGCCTGCAAAGGGATTTCGCCAGTGGCAGCTTTGACCAAGTCAGCCTGGTGTTTGACCCCTTCCGCGACAAACGGAATGCGGTTGTTTTCGCCACCCATCCTTACGGGGCGCAACGGGATTTGCTGGCTTTCGACGCTGCCTTTTTTGACGATGATTGGGACAGCTACTGGCGGGTGCGCACCAGCCGCACCGATTCGGGCTGGGTAGCCGAGTTTGCCATTCCCTGGAAAACGCTGCGCTACCCCAAAAACAGTACCCAGTGGGGCTTTCAGGTGGGAAGGGTCGCCCGCCGCATCAACCAGGCTTCCGTCTGGTCGCCGCATCCGCGTTCGTTTCCCATTAGTCGTACCGCCTACGCCGGCATTCTCACCGGCCTTACCCCCCCGCCCCCCTCGGCCAACATCCGCCTCCAACCCTACCTGTTGGTGGACTACAACCGCAACCAGCAAAACGGGGCGCGTACCCGGGAAGAAACCCAGCCCAAGGTAGGCGGCGACCTCAAGTGGGCCATTACGCCCAACACGGTGCTGGATGTAACATTCAATACCGATTTCGCCCAGGCCGATGCCGACCGGCAGGTGCAGAACCTGACCCGTTTTTCGGTCTTCTTCCCCGAACGCCGGCAATTCTTCCTGGAAAACGCCTCCCTGTTCTCCCCCGGCCTGGGTTCCACCATCCGGCCCTTCTTCAGCCGCCGCATTGGGCTCTCCCCGACCGGACAACCCATTCCCATTGATGCCGGGGCGCGGCTGGTGCGCCGCAATGCCCGTCAAAGCTGGGGGGGCCTGCTGGTGCACCAAAGGGCAACGGACGCTTTGGCGGGCATGACCGCGGCCGTGGGACGTTACAGCCAGAACATCGGCAAACAGAACCGCATCGGGGCCCTGTGGACGATGCGGCTGGATGAGGGCCGGGATTCCCTGCCGTCGGCCCGCAACCTGGTGGGCGCCGTGGATGGCTTTTTTCGCCTTTCCCAGCCCTTGTCCTTCGATTTTATGCTCAGTGGATCAGCTACTTCCGGCCGGCAGGGCGACGGGATAATGGGCTACGGGCAGTTCAACTACAGTACGCCCCAGGCTTCTCTGTACGCGGGACAATCCTGGATCACCCGGGGCTACAACCCGGCGCTGGGCTTCATCTACGGCTCGGACCTGGTGCAGACCTTCTTCGGGGGCTACCCCAACTACCGCCCGGAGTGGAAACCCAAGTTCCTGCGTTCCTTCGAGCCGGACCTCAACGCGGACATCTACCACCGGGTCTCGGACGGCGCCCTCTTGCAGTATGAGCTGGCCACTTCCCCCGTTTTCTTGAATTTCCAAAGCGGGGCACTGTTCATTATTACCCTCATTCCTACCTTTCAACGCCTGGACGCCCCTTTCCGGCCGGTGGGATTGGCCGAACTGGAAATTCCGGAGGGCAAGTACCGTTACCTGCGCTACCGGCTGTACTACGGCTCCGACCAGTCCAAGAAGCTGGCCTACTCGCTTACTTACGAGGACGGCAAGTACTACCCGGGCAATCTGCAATCCTGGACCGGCTCCCTGCGCTGTTCGCCCATTCCCCACGTTGCCCTCTCGCTCACTTACCAGCAGAACCGTTTCCAACGTCTGGGCACCCTGGAGGATCGGGTAAAAGTAACGCAGCTCCTTACCCCGGAAGTACGGCTGGCCGTGAATCCCCGCCTGCAACTCATCGGCTTTTATCAGAAAAACACGGCGGCCAACCGGGACGCGTGGAATCTGCGCTTCGCCTGGGAGTTTCAACCACTTTCTTTCCTGTACCTGGTCTACAACCGCAACGCGACCCGGGTAGAGACGCTGACCGACGGACCGGACCGCTTCCGGCAGGAGCAAGTAATTGGCAAGATCACGTATCTGAAACAGTTCTGAACGCATTCCCTGGCATAGCTGGTTAAAATCTACCTATCAAGTCAGGTTCACGCAGAGATCGTCAAAAACGAAAAGACGTAAAGTTCTCTAAATGAGACATATTTGGGACCTTGGCGGATTCGGTTAGCGCGCTTTGCGTGAAGTAATTTACCAAACCGGCACTTTAAAGACCGCCTCTATTCACTCATGGATGCCGTGCTGGTAGTCAAACTAAGTTCGTTTATGAAACCAACCCAACTAAGCGGAGTCTTTAAAGACTATCAACTCCGCAGTACGCCCGTTCGCGAAGAAATTCTGGAGATTTTGATCCGGAAAGAAATGGCACTCTCATTGGCCGATCTGAAACCGCACTTGTCGGGGGCTTCCGACCGGGCAACGGTGTACCGAACTCTGAAAACCTTTCTCGATAAGGGAATTATCCACCGCGTACCCGACGGTGGGAACACCAAATATGCCGTCAGCGGCCGGTCGGGCCTCTCCACCCGGGATGGCCACGAACACGTCCACTTCAAATGCGCTCAGTGCGGACTGACCAGATGTCTGGAAGGGGTGCGCATCCCCGAGGTCCGGCTGCCCGAGGGATACGCCCCCCGGGAGGCGAACCTGCTGGTGGAAGGGCTCTGCCAGACTTGTAGCCGAGCCGTCACAACCCTGGCAGCGGTCTAAGAAACGGTTCCGTATCCCCGGTTTGTCACCCGGGTACGCCGGGCAGCCGCACTGGTAAAAGGTTGGGAACTGCTTGCTTGGTTTCCAATCATTCCAACCAAATTGAATGGCTGAATATTTGTTTTTGCAACTGTGTTGCAAAAACAAATATCCTCGCTTATGTTTGTGGTTCACTCAACCACTCCTTTCTTGGAAACCTGGGTCCATTCCCTGTTGGGCAGTCTGGCCGTTTGCCTGGTCGCCCTGGTGGGTTCTTTTGTGCTGTTCGTGAAGCCGGTCACGCTGGAGAAATCGTTGCCCTTGCTCATGAGCCTTTCGGTGGGGGTGTTGCTCGGGAATGCCTTTCTGCACCTGCTGCCCGGTGCCATCAGGCAGACGGGCGATACCCAACGCGTGATGCTGCTGACCCTGGCGGGAATGCTGCTCTTCTTTTTTCTGGAAAAGGCAGTCCGTTGGAAGCACGTTCACCAAGTGTATTCCCTGAATCCGCGGAGGGAACTCACCCCATCTGCTACCTCTCCCAAGCCCATCGCCCAAATGAATCTGCTGGGGGATGCCGTGCACAACTTCATTGACGGCACGCTCATCGCGGGTAGCTTCTTGGTCAATCCCATCGCCGGCTGGCTGACCACCCTGGCGATTATCGTGCACGAACTCCCGCGGGAGATCAGCGACGTGGGTGCCCTGGTATACGGTGGGTATTCTCCCCGACGGGCAGTCTGGTACAATTTCCTCTGCTCCCTGAGTTGCCTGGCCGGAGCCGTGTTTCTGCTGAGTACGGGTCAGTGGTTGGACTATGATCCGATCCACACGCTGCCCATCGCCGCCGGTGGCTTCATCTACATTGCGGCCTGCGGCCTGATTCCGGAATTGCACAAGCGGACGGACGCAAACCCCTCCGGGCTGCGCCAGCAGTTGGCGCAGGGGCTCTTCATCAGCCTGGGTGTCAGTTCGATGTTGCTCATCATTGTGTTTGAAAAACTGGTGAACACTTAACCCATCATTCATCCGCTTCGCTGCTGATTCGCTTGGCCATTAAGGACCTCACCAAGGGAGCAGATATCATCGCTTTCAAGGCCATTGAAAAAACACCGAAATGATTTCCCCCACCAACATCAAGTTGTCGTTCTTTGACCGCTCGGCCGACGAGGGATTTACCGAATGGTTCAACTC
>JACMKY010000188.1 GCA_014379925.1 Cytophagales bacterium
GCCCGTGGCCGGACATCCGGGGCCAACGCGAACGAGAGTCCGGCCAGCAAAAGAACCACCCAGGCCAACCCGTTCAGCACCCGTCGGGTCCGGTCGTTGCCCCAGTGGACGGCCAGCGACGATTCGTTGGCCCGCCGATCGGTTTCGGCTTCGAACCACGAGAAAAGCAGCAGGTTCTGGAAAGCCACTCCCGCAAAAACCAGGCACAAGACCCCATCGACGAAGGACGGCTCCCATTTCAGCGCCATTACACTGCCCCAAACGCCCGCCGCGTAGAGGAAAGCCACCAGCGGCTCCTTGTGAAACCAGGGCCGGACACGCGCCCCGAAAACGTGTACCACCGAAAGGTACCCTCCCACGGCAACCGCCAACCCCAGACCAAACCCGATCACCCGGCAGGGCAGCCCCAGGGCCACAATCCCGGTCAGCACCGCTACCACGCCAACCGCGGACCAGAGCGCGGACCGGTGTGCCCGGTGAAATTGGTGACGTTCCGTGGCCGGAACAACCGGCATCCGTTGCGTATCCCAGAGGCGGTCGGCGGTGTAGATCAGGAAGACGGTGCCGCCAAGTACGCCCGAAGAAGCCCATACGTAGTCATTTGTCCGCAGCAAGTACCTCACCATCAGATGACTGGCAATGGCCCCACCCACCACGTCGAGGTTGAGCAGGGAAACGAGCCGGAACCAGTTCGGATTTTGAATGACGGATTTTTTGATGATGGTCGATGGACCATCGCCTGTGTTTAGTGGCCAGCGCCCGAGCCGAGGGCTTGGGTATCGGCATTGAGGTTGGCCAGCAGTTCCAGCGCGTAGTGGTTGACCAGCTCCCGGCTCACTTCCGCTTCGGGCAGGATGCGGAGCAGGCAGGGATAGCCCGAATGCTGCAACACAATGGCTTCGGTATCGGGATTGGGGGGGCCGTTGAAAACGATTCCCCTCACCTTCAATCCGCGCCGCTTCAGTTCGTGTACCGTCAGCAACGTGTGGTTGATGCTGCCCAGGTAGTGGTTGGACACCAGGATGATTTTGGCGTCGAATTTTTCGGCCAGGTCAATCACGAAGTCGTGGCCGTTGAGTGGCACCAGCACCCCGCCCGCTCCCTCCATCACCAGGTTGTCGTTTTGCGTTTTTGGCAACAGGATGTCACTCAACCGGATGTCCATTCCTTCCGCCCGGGCGGCGGCGTGGGGCGACGCCGGGGTTTGCAGTTGGTACGCCTCCTGGTGGAAGACCGAGTGGGTGTTGGTCACCAGGCTCATTACCAGATCCGTATCGCGCGGCAAGCCCGCCTGGATGGGTTTCCAGTAGTCCGCCTGGAGGGCTTGCGTCAGAATGGCACTGACCAGCGTCTTGCCGCTGTCGGTGTGGATGGCCGTCACGAAGTAAACCATGGGGGTTGCAAGTTACAGGTTACAGGTTGCAAAGGTTGGTTCTTTTCAGAAGCGCTCTTCATTTATCTTCGTGGAAATTCAACCGTTTTTCACGTTTGCCCGTTTTTGCATCAATCCATCGGCAATCAACCCCTCCGCAGGCGCATTGCGAAAGCAACCCAGTTCAACCCTCCTAAATCTACCAGCCCCTCCGCAGGAGGGTTGCGAAAGCAAACCAATTCGATCCCACCAACCTTTTCAACCTGCAACCTGTAACTTGCAACCCTTTCAACCCTTTCAACCCTTCCGCATGGCGCATCCTACCCGACCCGAATGGTTCCTGGAATGGTTCAGTTCTCCCTACTGGCACATCCTTTACAAGAACCGCGACCGGAAGGAGGCCCATCTTTTCATGGACGCCTTGGCTTCCACGCTGCGTTTTCGACCCGAAGACCAGATCCTGGATTTGGCCTGCGGACGGGGGCGGCACGCCATCTACCTCAACCAGAGGGGCTTTGACGTAACGGGCGTGGACATCTCGCCGGAAAACATCGCCTACGCGGGGCAGTTTACCAACGAACACCTGCGCTTTCTGGTCCACGATATGCGCGAGCCCTTTCCCGTTTTCCCCTTCGATTGGGTGTTGAACCTGTTCACCAGTTTTGGCTACTTTCAAACGGAGGCGGAAAACTTCCGGGCGATCCGGGCGGTGGCCGACGCGCTGCGAACGGGCGGACGATTGGTCGTGGATTTCATGAACACCGACAAAATCCTCCGCGAACTCAAGTCCCACGAGACCAAGGTAATCGACGGCTACGAATTCCACCTCCACAAACGGGTGCGGGAAGGATTCATCCTCAAAGACATCGACTTTGAGATCGACGGGGAAATCCACTACTTCCAGGAACGCGTGAAAGTGCTCCGTCAGGACGACTTCGAGCGCTACTTCGATGCCGCCGGTCTGCGCCCGCTCCACCTCTTCGGTGACTACGCCCTCCAATCCTTCGATCCCACCCAATCCGACCGCCTGATCTTCGTAGTGGAGAAGAGTTTATGAGTTTATGAGTAAGGGAGTTTATGAGTGAGAGCGAACACCAACGTACTCACAAAATCCCTTACTCATAAACTTTCTCAGACTCCCTTAGCGGGGTTGCCGAACACGGTGGCGCGGGCGGCAACGGCTTCGATGACCACGGAGCCGGCTCCCACCCGGGCGTTCTTGCCCACCGTGATGCCCGCCACGACCACGGCCCCGGCGCCAATGAAGGCCCCATCTTCAATCCTGGACCCGGCACCGATGATGCTCCCCGCCCCGACCTGGACAAAATCGCCCACCTCCGCCCCGTAGTCCACCAGGGCCTTGGCGTGGAGGAGGACGTGGCTACCGACCCGGGCCTTGGTGTTGATCACCACCCCCGGACCAATCAGGTTGCCGTGCCCGAAGGTAGCGGTGGCCGACACGACCGCCGTCGCGTGGATGGCATTGACCGGCATCACGTGCCGCTCCTCATTGAGCATTTCCACGAGGCTTTTCCGGTACTTGGGATCGTCCACGGCCACGAAAGCCTCGCATTTCTTGCCGATCAATTTGGTGTATCCTTCGTCGTCGGTGCTCCCCAGCACGGTAACGCCGCCGATTTCCGTTTTGTGCAGCTTGGGGTCGTCGTCCAGGAAGCCGTAGACAATCACGCCGTTGCTTTGGAAAGTATCCAGGGCCACCATGCCCAATGCGCTGGCTCCCAAAATCATCACTGGATTTTCCATGCGTCAGAAGTAAATTAAATGGTACCCGACTGGGTAGAGATCCTACTCATTCCAATGAATCAGCGTCCCAAATCTACCAAACAAAGCATATTTTAGTATATTTCAGGCGTCTCTTTCCCAAGAATCGCCGCACGACCTGTCCACTTTCCTACCCCAACCATCCATGAACCCAATTATTCGCCGCGCCGGTTTTCTCGGTCTCGCCCTGGTGGCTTCCCTGCTGGCCTTCCGGGTGGACGAACCCGACCTTTCCGCCGTGTTTGCCCGCATCAACGAGGAAGTGCTGCAACGGGGCCGCGCCTACCAGACCCTCAACGAGGCCACCTCCACCATTGGGCACCGCCTCACGGGAAGTCCCAACGGGACCCGGGCCGAGCAATACGCCCACGACTTGTTGCGCAGCTACGGCCTGGACGTGAAGTTCGTGCCCTTCGAGGTGGAAGCCTGGAGCCGCGACACGGTCACGCTCTCCGTTGGCCCCCCCAAGAGCGACAATCTCCGCGTCATTCCGGTGGTTTCCCTGGCCCATTCGCCGGTGAAGGCCACCCTGCAGGGCGACATCGTGGACGCGGGCAACGGATTGGAATCCGATTTCGAGGCGGTGAAAGACCAGGTAAAGGGCCGGATTGCGCTGGTGAACATCGGCATCTCCCCACCCAATCCCGCCCTGAAAAACCTGCACCGCTCCGAGAAAACCGCCCTGGCCATCCGCTACGGGGCAGCGGGCATTATCATCGTCAACCAGGTGAAGAACAACGTGCTGCTAACCGGCACGGCCTCGGTCACGGGCAAACTGATTCCGATTCCGGCGGTGTGCATCTCGCTGGAGAGCGGGGCGATTATCCGGGAGTGGATGAAGGAGGAAAAAACGCTGGCGGCCCGCATCGAGATGAGTAACTTCAGCCGGAAAATCCGGGCGCGCAACGTGGTGGCTACCCTGAGGGGAAGCGACCTGCCGAAGGAGAAAATCCTCATCGGCGGCCACCTCGACAGTTGGGACCTGGCAACGGGCGCCATTGACAACGGCATCGGCTCGTTCGCCATCCTTGACATCGCCCGCACGTTCGGGGTCCTGCAGTTGAAACCCCGGCGGACCATCGAATTCGTCATGTTCATGGGCGAAGAACAGGGACTGCTGGGGTCGGAGGCGCTCATCCGTCAGCTGGTGAAGGACAAATCCATCGGGCGGGTGCGCTACATGGTCAACCTCGACATGGCCAACAACCCCGTGGGCTTCAACGCCTGCGGGCGCGAAGAAATGGTGCCTTTCTTCCGGGAGGTGGGCGAAAAGATCAAGGCAGTCGATCCGGCCTTCGCCAACGTCAACGCCAACCGCTCGGGCCTGCACAGCGACCACCAGGGCTTTATGCTCGAGGGCGTTCCGGTGACCATGCCCAGCGGCAGCCTGAGTGCCGACGTGCTGGGCTGCTACCACGCCGACTGCGACCGGTTCAACCTGGTCAACCAGGAGCACCTCAACAACACGGTGCGCTTTACGGCCATGATGCTCTACGCCCTGGCCGACGCCGACCAGATTCCGGCCAGGAAACTCGATAACCCCGCCACCCGCGATTTTCTGGTGAAACAAGGTTTGCAGAACGAACTCGAAATCGGCGGCGACTGGCGCTGGTAACGCGTTGGGCGGTGAGCAGTCATCGGTGGTGCGTCACGGGGCAAAACGTGACCAATCCACTGGTCAGGTAAGCACGAAGGGTCACTGCGCTTTCCCCGTCATTTTTGGCGATGGAAACCGGCCACGTTCTCCAGGTACTTCTGCCCGGCCCCCGTGTTGAGCAGTAAAATCCGTTCTTCTCCGGAGAGCCAACCCGTGCGGAGGAGCTGACGAGCCGCCATCCACACGGCGGCTCCCTCGGGGGCGACGAAAAGCCCTTCTTGTCCTCCCAGTTCGCGCAGGCCTTCCAGCATCTGTTCTTCCGTAATGCCGATTGCCGTCCCTTGCGACTCCCGCAACACTTGCAGCATCAAGTTTTCCCCAATGGGGCGTGGTACGGCGAGGCCATTGGCAATGGTCGGCCTGCCGCAATACTGCCGGGCGTTTTCCTGGCGACCGAAATAAGTTTCCACCAAGGGCTGGCAGTTAGCCGCCTGAACGGCAACCATGCGGGGTAATTTTACCAGCGGGGACAGCCATTTCAGGGTTTGCATCTCCCGAAAAGCCTTCCAGATGCCAATCAGCCCCGTTCCCCCCCCGGCCGGGTAAAGGATCACGTCCGGTAGCTGCCAGTTCAGTTGCTCGGCAATTTCGTAGCCCATCGTTTTCTTGCCTTCCAAACGGTAGGGTTCCTTCAAGGTGGATACGTCCAGCCACTGCCCGTTCCCATTCAGCGCTTGCGCTTTGGTGGCGCATTCACTGATCAAGCCGTCCACCAGGTGCACTTGGGCACCGTACCAGTAGCATTCTTCCTGGAAAGCTTTGGGGGTATGACTGGGCATGACCACCACCGCTTCCATTTTTGCTTTGGCGCAGTAGGCAGCCATGGCAACCCCGGCGTTGCCCGCCGTGGGAATGATGCAACCCGGCACGTCCAATTCCTTGGCTTTGGAGATGGCCATGCTCAAGCCCCGGGCCTTGAAGGAACCCGTCGGATTTTGCCCCTCATCCTTGAGGAGCAAGCGCTTAAACTGGTAAAGGCTAGCCAGGTTTTGCAACGATAAAATCGGCGTGAATCCTTCGCCCAAACTAACCAAGTGCGCATCGGAAAGCAGGGGCAGCAATTCCCGGTAGCGCCACATCGTCGCCGGCCGGTCGCGCAGCTGGTCTTTGGTAAAACTTTCCTTCAGGTCATAGCGGGCGAGCAACGGCCGGTGGCAACAGCCGGAGAGGGTCTGTAGTTCAAAAACAGCATACGTTTTGCCGCAGTCGGAGCATTCCAACGCCCTCAGGACGCTGGAGGATTTGATGCTGATTTCCATTGGTGAGTGAAGCTACACCCGGCAAAAGAGATCAATGGTTATGAGCAAACCAAATGCAATTCAGGAATGGGCTATTCCCTTTAAGAATAACAGCGTTTGGTAAACTGGATAAAATCTTTGTAGGGATACTGGTTTTCGGTGCCTTTGCGCTGGATGAAGTTAAAGCTTCGTTGAACCGCGAAGTCTTGAATGATCACCTGGATCAATTCCCCCGACGCGAGTTCTTTACTCACCGATTGGCGCGGCAAAAAGGCCAGGCAGGAGTCAACGCGAACAAAGTTTTTCAACGCTTCGGTGCCGCCCAACCGGATTTTGATCGGCAAGTCGAGCAGCTTTACGTGTTTTTCCGCCAGCGCCTGCTCCAGCACGGCCAGCGTGCCCGAGCCCGGTTCCCGAATGGCCAGTGGAATCTGGTAGAGATCTTCAACGGTCCACTGCCGCTTTTGCAGGGTACTTCTTGGCGAGCAAACCGCGACCACTTCGTCGGTCAGGAAAGGGGTATAAGTGACCTGGCTTACTTTGTGAATGCCTTCCACCACCCCCAGATCAATTTCGTGGTCAAGCAAGGCCTTGAGAATATTTTCACTGTTGCGATTCTTCAGGGTGAGCCCGGCGGTGGGGTTTTTCTGCAAATAGGCCGACAGCACGGGCGGCAGTACGTAGAGGGAGATGGTGGTGCTGGCACCAATGACCATGCTGACCTGGGGATAAAACTCCGCCACCAGGGCCTGAAACTCCTGGTAAAACTCCTGCTGGAGTTGTTTGGCCACCAACAGTTTCTGGTAGAGCAACCTACCCGCCGGCGTCAGACTCACGTTGCTGCGGTGACGCTCGAACAAGCCGGTTTTATAAAACTCCTCCAGTGCCTTGACTTGTTTGCTAATGGCGGATTGACTGATGTACAGGGCTTGGCCAGCTTTGGTAAAACTAAGCAAGCGGGCAACCTCCATGAAAGTTTCGTGTTGCTGGGAGAGCATAGCTAGGGTCCGGTAACGCATGAGCGAGCGCAGCTGTATATTAAAGAATTCTGCTGTTGCTCAACTCCCAAAATCGCATTTTTAGCGGGTTTGCTTCGCCGCGGGCAACCAGAGGGAAGTCAGGAAACCTCCCGGCGTCTGGTACTCCCCCGTAAAAGCGGAGGGTTGAAAAAGAGCAGATTCAACTACCCAAACCACAAGGAAGCGGTCTACCAAGAATCCCTACACCAAAGTGAGCCAGCGAAAAGTAGACCAGGCCGCCGGTGCGGTAAAATACCGTCGCATTTCACCCGGACAACCAAGGCGCCTTGTTGCGACGGACCCTTGATTACAGTTTTCCCAATCAAAAGGCGGAAGTACGCGTTGCCAGCATCGATGAGCGGGTAAACAAGAATGGATTACCGTGGAAGTATGCGGGAGTATCGCCGGCTCCGGTTCCCTGGGCACCCGCGATAAGTTCTCCTGAATCCATCACGCGCGTATGGCAAGAGGCACACGAGAGGCTACCCCATACTAGCTTACCCTTTTGCGTAATCACGTAGCGATTATAAGGATACACGCCCCCGGGCGTTATTTTAGCCTTGGTTGCATCGAGGTACGTCTGGTCAATTGACGAATACCGGCCCGTTTCAGGACGATACGAAACGGGCCGGTTGAACACTGTTTCGCCCGCCTTAATCCAATCTTCGGGTGTTTTTAGAGCGTTAGCATCAAAGGCAATTTCGGGTTCAAGCTGCCGCAACGAGTCCAGATACCCCGGCTTTTCGTGCGCACGAGCCAGCACCGGGTAGGTCTGGTAGATCACGTGTTCGGGCAACGAATCACAATACGCCTGGGGGGCATAAACGACCCTGACCGACGTGTCGGGCGGAGAGAGGTGAAACCGTTTGATGCTTTTCAGGTCCCAGGTTCTTGGAATCCCGTCAGGTTCCTCTTTGAAAGCAGTTCCCATATAGGCAAAGAACGCTCCCAGCAGGATAAAGACAATTCGTTTCATAGCAGAGACCAGCAAAATGTTCCGCCCTTTTTCGGGCTATGCTGAGCTTAAATGATGTTAAACGTTACAATAGGTATTCATTAGCCTTTGCTCTTCTCCGCGTTTGCGGGCCCGTGCGGCCAGAAATCTAAGCAGGGGAGCGAGCAGGACGAATATGCCGGGCAATGAGGTATCGCCAATTTCAGCTATCAATGCGGTAAGCGCTAAACGCTTGGGAAGGCCCTTTTTATCGGTCTGCCCATCCCTTGCCATGCCATACAGCATCCGGAGCATATACTCAAAACCTTCAAAGCCGGGAGCAAGGATGATGTTGAACCGGATGGTTTCAGTACCGGGGTTAAAAAAACAATGAACGGTTCCAATCGTAACGGTAAATGTTTCGCCGGGTTTCAGGATAATCGTTTTACCGCCCGCCTTAACCCCCAGGCTTCCCTGCAGGGCCGTGAATGTCTCGCTGTATTTTTTATGAATATGGGGCACATTCTTTCCTCCCGGCAAAAGCGTTACTTCACACTCAGTGTACTTTCCGCCGGTTTCGCTGGCTCTTTTCAAAAACGTGGCGGTATCCTTGAAAATAGGATTGACTATGGTACGTTCCAGGCTGTCATCTTTTCCCGTGCTTACGGAACTATACGCTCCAGCCGCTGAGTTTTCCAAAATTCCATTTGCTTTCATACATTACTTTTTTGGGTTCAACTGTTCTTTTGTAAATTTATTTCGATTGGTATATCACCGACTTTGCTGTTCCTGTTAAACGGACACCAGGAAATCGATTCTACCAGGTTAAGCTATTGATTGAGTGACCAGCATTCCGCCGGCTTGATCAATGCCTTGCCCATCCGTTTTCGTGGTCATACATCTGGTTACTAAGGTAAGCCGAACCCCCGTGGACGGGTAATGTAGCTTGCGACAAAATTCCTCCTCAGATGCCATGAAGTTTCAGGTGTCCATCTTACGCGATTTGGTGTACGGGGCCGCCGCGCGGGGCGTCAACTTCCATCGGTTATGCGAGAGAGCCGGCATCAAGCCCGACAGCCTCAACGGGGCCGAGCAGTCGAATTGTTTGATTCTTCGTCGTGTACCTACTTGTACCAGTAGGCAGTAGCCAGTATTCAATGAGTAAAGCGCTTTTTTTCAGTTGTTTAATGCCGATCTATTGCGCAATAAAGACTTCATTTTAGTATTATTTTTCCCTTCCCGGCAACCTAAATCTGTCGGTTCGAAACCGCTTAAAGCTCGTACTGGGTTGTTGTTAGAGCGGTTCTTTCCGTAGCCATACCCAAACCCAGTAACGGCCAGGGCACGCCCCACCCCATAATGGCAACCAGGTCCGGGTGGCCCGTAATAACCAGCAGCAGGAACATCACCAGGAACGTCTGAAAGTCGTCAGCTACCAGGCTGATTTTCGCTGCCGTTGCTTTACAGACCGGGCTGTCATTGTTGCTGCCGGGGTGTTAACTCTTCCAGTGTAATGCGGTATTCCTGCTTACCAGCCTCATACTTTACCGCGTACTTTTGGGGGTACAGATCTGCGTTTGGCCGGACAATTCAGAAGGGACAGTTTTCGTGGCAAGAATGAGAATCAACAATATTTTTCAATCAATTCTTTCTCTACCCCTTTGGCCCGTGCTTTCCGGGCGACCATCCGGAAGATGGGCATCATCAAGGAGAGAAGACCAGGCATTCTTCCTTCGCTCATATCAAATAAAAGAGCCAGGTAGTCCAATCGTTTGGGCAAGCCTTTGGCGCTACATTGTCCATCGCGGGCTAGTCCATAAGCTATTTTTAGTCCGTTTTCGAACCCTTCGCTGCCGGGATTTAATTCAATCAGGGCTTTTACGGGAGTCTCTTTCGTGTTGAAAAAGCAATGTTTGGTATTTATGGGAACCGTAAAGCTTTGTCCGGGCCCCAATTTTTTTATTTCGTCGCTGCAGCGTACGATAAGTTCCCCTTCCTGTACGGTAAAGGTCTCCGTAAAGCGTTCGTGGTAATGCGGAGGTGTTCCCTGGGCCAAAGGCGCTAATTCCAGCTGTAGTAAGGAAGATCGCCCACCGGTTTCGCGGGCCGTTTTCAGAAAAGTGATCTTGTCGCCCACAATGGGGTTGAGGTGTGTTCGGTTCGTTTGCATGATTGTTCAGTAACTAACCGGCCAATGGGAGGCCTGTTGCCCATAGGGGCAGATGATTGATTTTAATAAAATTTGAAGGTTTGTAAAAGATAATGGCCCTTTATGTTAGGTTTTGACGGGGCAAGAGTCAAAGTGTGTAATGAGGTGACAAAGCTAAGCCGTCGTTTTGCCGGCGCAAATAGTACTTTAGTACCATTATTGGTTGGCTGCCAATGGGTGGCGAAGACCGCTGGAGGGCAGAAAGAAGTGGTGTTGTAAGCCGTTCATGATCATTCTTCTCAGGGTGAGATTATGCTGATACGCACGGGCGTTCCGGAACCGGGGTGTCTGATTTCAAGTCGTCATTATGATACACAACTATCTTCCAATCACCTGATTCTTTCTGAAATTCCATTTGCTTTCATACATTACTTTTTTGGATTCAACTATTATTTTATAAATGTATTTCGATTGGTAAGCACTTGCTTATAAAAGATCGACACCTCTTTCTTGAGTTACTAGTAGTCTGTAACCTTAATTATTAGGAGGTCGTACTTAGTATCGTACCAAAATTAACAATGATGGCGGTAAATGACAAAGGGTTGGTGTTGGGAGGGCAAGAAGTGGGGGAATTGGAGGCAATGTTAGGAAAAGGAGTCCATTCAGTGCGGAGCCTAAAGCGGGCTCAGGTCTTGCTGGCTCTCCACCAGGGCCACCCGGCCGCTCAAGTAGCCGCCCAAGTGGGGGTGAGTCTAGCCACCGTCTACAATGTAGGGAATCGTTACCGGCAATCCGGCCAGCTCTCCGATGCCCTCCAAGAAAAGCCCCGTCCGGGTCAGCCCTCTAAATTTAATCAGGCTACCCAGGCCCAGCTCACCACTTTGGCTTGCAGCCAAGCCCCGCCCGGCCATAGCCGATGGACATTGCGCTTACTAGCTGACAAACTCGTTGAACTACGCCTGCTAGATGCCATCTCTCATCAGGCGGTGGGGGAGCAGCTAAAGAAAACGTGCTCCAACCCTTCCGAA
>JACMKY010000189.1 GCA_014379925.1 Cytophagales bacterium
CGACGTGGTTTCCGTTCACGCTCCCCTCAACGACTACACCGCCGGGCTTCTGGACTACGAAAAAATCCGTCTGATGAAGCGCACTTCCCTGCTCATCAACACCAGCCGGGGCGGCATCATCCGGGAAGCGGACTTGGTGCGAGCCCTGGACGAAGGCTGCCTGGCCGGAGTGGGCCTGGACGTGTTCGAGCGGGAACCCGTCGCGGCCGACAATCCGCTGCTCTCCGTCCAGAACCCGGAAAAGCTGGTTTTGCTGCCGCACATCGCGTGGTCGAGCCAGGAAGCCCGTACCCTGCTGGTGGACCGGATTGCCGAAAACATCCAGGGTTTCCTGCGGGAGGCAAGCACAAACACCCACGCCTGAACCCCAGTCGAATAAGCCTGAATCACGATTCCGTTGCCTTGCTTGGTGCGTCTCTGATAATAAGTGTTCATTGTTATTACGTACTTGCCACCTACAACCGAGCTACTCATTGACTCATCCACTCATACTCCTTTCAACCAACGAAGAACAAACAATTTTTCCATGAATAACTTAACAATCCCCCACTATCAGTACGTTCGCTACGGCTGGGACGAATCGAAGGCCAACGCGCTGAGCGACGACCAGGTAGCCCTCCTCCTCTACCGTTCCAACCTGTTGGGTTCGGATTTGCGCCTGACCAACTACGCCGGCGGCAACACCAGCTGCAAGACGAGCGAGGCGGACCCGCTCACCGGCCAGGCGGTGGAGGTGATGTGGGTGAAAGGATCCGGCGGCGACCTGGGCACGCTCAAGAAGAGCGGACTGGCGGCCCTGTACCTCGACCGACTCCACCACCTGAAACGCATCTACCGGGGATTGGCGCACGAGGATGAAATGGTGGCCCTCTTCAACCACTGCGTATACGACCTGGACTCCAAGGCACCGTCCATCGATACCCCGCTGCACGCGTTCCTGCCCTACGCCCACATCGACCACCTGCACCCCGATTCCATCATCGCGCTGGCCGCGGCCAGCGACGGTCAGCAAATCGTGGCCGAACTCTTCGGGGGCAAGCTGGCCTGGGTGCCCTGGCAGCGGCCCGGCTTCGACCTGGGTTTGCAGATGGAACGGGCGGTGGAAGAGAACCCGGGCATTACGGGCATCGTGCTGGGCAGCCACGGCTTGTTTACCTGGGGCGACACGGCCTACGAATCGTACGTCAACACGCTGGATACCATTGAGAAAGCCTCGCACTTTCTGCACGAAAACTACGGCAAACGGCGACCCGTGTTCGGAGGAGTGCGTCTGGAAGCCGCGCTCCCGGCGCAACGGCTCGAGCAGGCCAACGCCCTGATTCCGGTGCTGCGCGGACTTTGCTCCGGCCAGCAACGGATGATCGGCCACTTCACCGACGACGAGCGGGTGCTGGAGTTTATCGATAGCGCGGATCTGCCCCGGCTGGCACCGCTCGGCACCAGTTGCCCCGACCACTTCCTGCGCACCAAAATCCGGCCGTTGGTACTGAACCTGGACCGGGAAGCCGATTTGTCGGATGTTGAAAGCGTGAAACAACGGCTACTTCCCCAATTTGAAGCCTACCGCGCCGACTACGCCGGCTACTACGCGCGCTGCAAGCACCCCAACAGTCCGGCGCTGCGCGACCCGAATCCCGTGGTTTTGCTCTACCCGGGCGTGGGCATGTTCTCCTTTGCCAAGGATAAGCAAACCGCGCGGGTATCGAGCGAGTTCTACACCAATGCCATCAACGTGATGAAGGGCGCGGAAGCCGTTTCCACTTACCAGGGGTTGCCCGAACAGGAAGCCTTCAACATCGAATACTGGCTGCTGGAAGAGGCCAAGCTGCAACGGATGCCCAAGGAGAAGGCCTTGTCGCGCAAGATTGCGCTGGTCACCGGAGGCTCGGGCGGCATCGGCAAGGCCATCGCCCGCAAACTGGCCGAGGAGGGTGCCTGCGTGGTGTTGGCCGACCTGGACGAAGCCTCGCTGCAAGCCGCCAAGGGCGAGTTCGACCAATCGTTCGGCAAAGACATCTGCGCCATCGCCCCGCTGGACGTGACCAGGGAAGACGCCATCGAAAAAGCCTTCAAAGTGGGCAACCTGGCGTTCGGCGGGGTGGACATCGTGGTCAACTGCGCGGGCATCTCCATCTCCAAGTCGTTGACGGACACCACCGAGCGGGATTACGACGCGCTGATGGACATCCTGGCCAAAGGGCAGTTCTTCGTCTCGCAGAAGGGAGTGGCCGTGCTGCGCAAGCAGGGACTGGGCGGCGACCTGGTTAACATCGTGAGCAAGAACGCACTGGTGTCGGGTCCCAACAACGCCGCTTACGGCGCGGCCAAGGCCGCCCAGCTCCACATGTCGCGCCTGATGGCGGCGGAACTGGGGCCCGACAAGATCCGGGTGAACGTGGTCAATCCCGACGCGGTGATCCGGGGCAGCAAGATCTGGGAAAGCGGCTGGGCGGAGGGCCGGGCCAGAGCCTACGGCGTGAAGGTGGAGGACCTGCCCGCCTACTACGCCAAGCGCACCGTGCTGAACGAGGAGATCCTGGCCGAAGACATTGCCAACGCGGTGTTCGTCTTCGTGGGCGGCCTGCTCCACAAAAGCACCGGCAACGTACTCAACGTGGACGGCGGCGTCCCGGCTTCGTTCGTGCGGTAGAGGTGGCGTGGGTAATCTCAAAAGACTTTCCTGAAACTACTTGGGTTTCGGGAAAGTCTTTTTGTTTACGGTGACTTGTACATTCAGTTTTCAAGGTAGGGCGAGTATCTTGCTCGCTCACCCCGGTCCGCCCGTGTTGAAAAGGCCCATTGGCAGACTGCCTTCGCTCAATTTCGTATTCAGAAAATGTGCTAATGAGTTGATTAGAAAGGGATTGTTTTTATTCATTATTGGAAGAATGAATAAAAACAATCCCTTCAAGCATTTTCAAATCGAGAAATTCGAAGACACTTGCAACTTACTGAAATACAAAGCTTCATATTGGTATTTAGTTTTCTCTTTTGGACACTAGTGAAGCCAAGCATAATATCAG
>JACMKY010000190.1 GCA_014379925.1 Cytophagales bacterium
ACCTGTCGCTCACTCACCACAACCGGCACCCCGCCCTTGATGATACCCGCCTTTTCGTGGGCGATTTCCGGTAGCGTGTTGCCCAGCAGGGCCTGGTGGTCGTAACCGATGTTGGTGATCACCGACAATTCGGGCGTGATGACGTTGGTGGAGTCGAGCCGGCCGCCCAACCCCACTTCGACCACGGCCACGTCCACCGCCCGGTGGGCGAAATAGTCGAAAGCCATTCCCACCGTCATCTCAAAGAAGGAGGGTTTGAGTGCTTCCAGGAAGGCCCGGTTTTGGGCCACGAAATGCACCACTGCTGCCGGCTCGATTTCCTGACCGTCCACGCGGATACGTTCGGTAAACGATCGGAGGTGCGGCGACGTGTAGAGGCCGGTTCGGTAGCCCGCCGATTGCAGCACGGCGGCCAGCAGGTGCGAGGTACTCCCCTTGCCGTTGGTTCCCGCCACGTGGACGGACCGGAAACGGTGGTGCGGGTTTCCCAGGTGATGGCACAGCGCCAGCGTGTTGGTTAGATCGGGTTTGAGGGCCGCCGCCCCGATGCGGTGAAACATCGGCAGGCTTTGGTACAGATACGCGAGGGTTTCCGGGTAAGTCATGCCAAGTGCGTAGGCGGGAGGCCGTCTACCGTTGCGGAAAGCAAAATGCCACCGCGCTACCCACCACTGCTTACGCTACCGGGACCGGATGATGAACGTAACCGTACCCGTGGAGGTGGGCGCGGGATTGGGGTTGTCGGAGGTGGGGCTGAACGTGAGTTTTTCCACTTCTTTCTTGCAGAGGGCCACCGTGGCCGGGCCAACGGTTTGTTCAACCAGCACCACCGATTGGATATTGCCTTGGTCGTCGATCTTCACCCGGAAAACCACCTTTCCTTCTTCAACCAGGTCCTTGTCGATCTTGGGTTTAAAATCCGGCACCCAACCGGTGATGCTGATGGCCGAGCCGGTGCCCGCCCCGCCCCCGGTGCCGCCGCCCGAACCCGGGTCGCCGTACAACGCCTTGCCGTTGAGGGTTCCGCGCGGGTCACCCTGGTCGCCTACTGTGCCGGGTTTGTCGCCGTTGTTGTTGCCCACGGGCGCATTTTTGTTTCCCCCGGTGCCCCCCGAGCCGCTCTCCATCACCGCCCGCTGGTCGACCTTCGGTTCGGGTTTCTTCTCGACGGGTTTTTCGACCGGCTTCGGTGCCGGTTCCGTTTTCCGCTCAACGGGTTTTTCCACCGGTCTTTCTACCTTCGGCTCGGGCTTGTCCGTCTTTTTTTCCACCACCTCCACCGGGCTTTCCGCTTCGGTGGTGAGCGGGGTTTCGGGCGTTTTCCGGACGGGCTCCGCCGCGGGTTCCTCCACGGGGGCGGGCGTGGCGCGGGTTTTGGGTGGACCCGGTTTGGCATCCCGGTTTTTTGAATCGTTGGGAACGGCCACCGTCTGCACGTCGCCGAAGCCGGCCGGGTCCAGGCCGAAGTTCAGTTCCACACCCCCGGCCGACAACGGTGGGTCGGGGGCTCCCCAGGACACGAAAAGGGCCAGCAGCAACAGAATCAGGGCGTGGATAACCACCGACGCGGTCAGGGCGACGTTCCGGTTCTTCTTTTGTGCCTGGGCAGATACCATAGTTGCTTGCTTTAAACGGAATAGGCGGCTACCGGACGTGTTTGAATACCCACGCGTTTTGGTAATCGTTTTTCACTCCTCCCAGCGTGGACGCGGCTTCCTGGAAAGTCGGGAAATCCGCGTGGGAGACTTTGTGCAGTTTGCTCTCCGGGCCGGGCAAAATTAATTTAGATTCCTCCACTCCCTTCATCACCAGCTTGTTTCTCAATACCATCGCGTTTTTTCTCCTGGTGAAGGAGCCAATGACGACGTAATAACGAGGAATATCGGTAGCAATTGCCACCCCGGCCGAGGTATCCTCGTCCACGGGTGCCGCATTGGCCGCAACCACCGCCCCGAAGCCAGTAGTTGAGTTCTCCAAGGCGGGTTGGGTGTCACCCACTTCCCCGGCGACTGGTAGTTCGCTTTCCTTCCCCGCCGCCGATTGGGTTGGGTTGTCCACCGTGGGGAAACTATCCGTCGGCAAGGGATTAGCCGGGCCAACGACCGCCGGCTCCCCTGCCTCGTTGCCGGCTACCGACCGGCGGTTCGGGTTACGAGCGACGTAAGCGGTCCGAAAAGGGTTCATGCTGCTCAACAAGTTGTTGCCGTCGTCGAAAAACAGGAAAAGTCCGGTAGTCGTAGCGAGCAAAAGCACCAGTGGTACCACCACCAACAACCAGAGGCGCGAAGGGCGAACCGGGTTGCCTTCTCTGATCAATCCATCGTCTTCGTAGTAGTCGGCCTTTTCACGGGTCGTGGCCAAGCGGTCCGTCGACTCCGGCCGACCGATTCCGTGGTCCGGCGGCATCGGCCGACCGATTCCGGCGCGTTCGTCCTGGTTTGCCTGGGCGTTTGCCGAGGGATTTTTTGCGGATCTTCTCGCCACGGCACCCCAGTTGAAAGCCGTAGCCTTTCGCTGGGACCGGTCTTTGACCCGGTTCCGCAAGACGTTGCCCAAAGCGGCATTTTGTTGGGTAGCACCCCGCTCCACCGGTTTGTAGAGCAATTCGGGCAGGCCGAAACTGTCATTGAGGAAGTTAACCCGGTTGTCGGGTTCAAACTGCAATTTTTGCTCGTGGTTGAGAAACAACGTGCCCACTTCCTCCAGCCGGTACTTGTTCTTTTGCTTGATTTCCTCGCGAAGCTCCCGGGTAAAATTCCGGATATTCACCAGTGCCTCTTCCCGACTGATGCCCTCTTTACGCGATGCGTAGCTGGCCAGCAAACCGTCGTTGAGCCGCAGCATTTCATTAAACGCAATGCTTTTGCTCGGTGGGGTGAACGTATGGCGGATGGAATGGATTTCGGCGCTGACGTAATTGGCGATGAAGCCACCGAACTCCGGAATGACGACGCAATCCTGCTCGAAGAGCAGTTCCTTGATGTAGTTTGCTTTCATGAACTGATAGGGTATAGAGGGCTCGGATAATTCATCCGGCCCTTGCGCCGGCATCCGATCAAAAAGAATAAGTCAGACCTACCAGTGCGTTCAACCGCTGTTGCGGATAATACAGATACCGCTGGTACTTCTGAGCAAAGATATTGTTTATTAACAGGAAAGCGGAAAAATGAGTGGAAATTACGTAATCCACTTTCAAGCTCAGGTCCACCACCGGGTCCAGTTTGCGCACGCGGTTGGTCACGAAGTTCTTGCCCTGGATGCCGCCCAGGTAGTAGAAGTTGGCCCCGAAGTAGATTTTCTCCCGCACGTTGAAGGTATTGATCCAGGTGGCCGTCAGGGTGGGCCGGTGCCAGGCCGCTTCCACCTGCCGGACCCGGTAATTGTAGGCGTTCAGCGCGAGGGAGGAGCGAAAGCGCTCCGAAACGTGGTAGGCGACCTGGAACCCCAGGTCGAGCACCGAAGAAACGTCGGTGTTGTGGAGAATGGTGAAGCGGGATGTGTCGGAAGCGCTGTTGTTGAAAAAATACAGGTTCCGGTACCGGGCGGTGGCCACCCGCAGCTCGAACGTGACGTCGCGGTTGGCTCTGCCCCGGAGGCCCGCGTACAGTTCCCGCACCTTGTTGGTGTGCACCAGCGGCACGTTGGCCACCAAATACGGGTTGTCCTGCACAAACCCGCGCAGGGAGGTGCGTTGCAGGTCCCCGTCCAGCCCGCCGAAAGCCGTTACGTCGTCGGAGAGCGCGTAGGCAACGTCCACGGTCGGGTAAAAGTGGAGGGTCTTGGCCGTGGCCACGGTGTCGTTCTCGTACACCACGTTCAGGCTGGTCTTCACCGTCAGGGCATCCTGCGTGAGTTGGAAGTAGGGACGGAAACGGAACAGGTTGCGGCTCAGGTCGCCCCGCATGTCCTTGCGTTTGGTGACGTACAAGTCGGCGTTTAGCAAGGCCTTGATGTTGTCGGTGATGGGGTAGGCCGCGCTGAGTTGGGTGGTCCAGTCGAACTCGGAGGCCTGGTAGTGGTCCTTGAGGTTGGTGAAGCGGGCACTCAGGTCGTAATCCAGGGGCGCTTCCTGGCTGGCGTTGGTGATGCGGCCTTCGAAGGAAAGCGTGTTGAAAACCTGTTCGATGTTTTTCCGCCCGTCCGAGGTCACGGTACCGGGGCGGTAGCCGTAGAAGTAATACTTGTCCCGGTTGTACTGCACATCCGCCGAAAGCGTGGCCAGGTCCGTGAAGTACTTGCCTTGAAACCCAACCATGTTGGCACTGGTGGCCGAGTTCTCCCGGTCCACCGGCCCCACCTGGGAGGAGCGGTGCTTGAAACGGAGGCCGTAGGCGTAGTCGTCGGTGCGCTTGGTATTGAAGTAGCCTTCCGCGTTCAGGGTGGCGTAGTTGCCCACGCCCACCCGCACGTGGTTGCCGTAGAGTTTGGTCAGCGGCTCCGTCGGCAGTTGCAGCACCCGGGGAGAAAACCGCAAATCACCGATGCGAAAGTTCTTTTCGCCGTAGTCGTAGTCCTGCCCGCGCGGGGCGGGCACGGCCGCCGTGGTCGGAATTTTTTCGAAGTTCCGGTTGGCTTCGGGTAGTTCGATCTTGCGGTCTTTCTCGATGACGATCTCCGCGCTCTCGATCTGCCCGTCTTCGCGGTATTTCACCTGGGAGAAGGCCGGGAAGGCGAACACCAAACTCAGCAGGGTAAGCAGACCAGGAATCAGAAAGAAAGAGTTGAAGGCCGAACAGAAAAACAAGGAATTCCGAATCGCCGCCGTCCCCGGATGCGGCGCGATTCGACACTCCTTCGGTCCGCCGCTTCGGTTGGACCGGTCCACCGGTTCCGTAATCGGTGCGGCTACTTCGCAGGGATGCGGTGCGATTCGACGTTCAATCTTTCCCTTCAACATTCGAAATTCCTTGTTCATCAGTTCGATCTTCATAACCCTTCTAACCTTTCTCCTCCAGCGCCTTCAGTTTGGCCTTTGCTTCTTCCACCACCGCTTTGTCGGGTGAGCGCTCGATGACGGAGGTCAACGTGGCCTTGGCCTGAAACACCTCGTCGAGCGCCACGTAGTTGTCGGCAATGAGCAGGAAGCCGCGGCCCCGCCAATTTTCGTAGGAGCCGAACTTCTGGTTCAACTCGAAGAGGGCGTCGAGCGACTCCTTGTGTTTCTTCTGCTGGTAGAGCGCCTCCCCGATCAGGTACTGCGCCTCGGCCCCGTTCTCGTCCTTGGCGGAGTTCACCGTCCGCAGCAGTTCGTCCACGGCCTGGTCGTACTGTTTCTGCGCGTAGTAGGACTTGCCCCGGTAGAGCAGCGCCTTGTTCTGGGCGTTGACGGTGGCGCTGCCCTTGGTAATGATTTCGTCGGCGTAGAACCGGGCCGAGTCGTATTGGCTCAGGTGGTAGTAGGATTCCATCAGCCCGTTCCAGGCAACGCCCTGTTCTTTCTTGTTGCGGGCCGTCGAGAGGGAAGTCAGGTAGTAGTTGATGGCGTTGGGATAATTCTGGGCGGCAAATTCCATTTCGGCCAGCCGCGTCACCGACCGCGCCGCGTTGGGACTGCGTTTCTCGGCCACCACTTGTTGGTGGTACTTGAGGGCATTGGGGCGGTCGTTGAGGCGGTAGTACGATTCGCCGAGGTAGAACTTGGCGTCGTAGGCCAGGGCGTTGGCGGGGTAAGTGCGCAGGTAATTCCCGAAGGCGGCCACGGCTTGCTGGTATTTTTCGCCGAAGTACAAGCTCTTGGCGGCCTCGAACTCCACGTTTTCCAAGGCGCTGTCCTGCGGGTTGTTCTGCTTGTACTTCGCCAGTGCGTTGTTGAAATCTTCGGGCCGGCCGGCGTTGGTGAGGGCTTCCTGCAACCCCACGATGGCCTTGCTGGCCACGGGGCTCTTGCCGTAGTTGTCGAGAATGCGCTGGTAGTCGGCCACGGCCTTGTCGTACTGTTGCAGGTTGCCGTAGCCGATGGCGCGCTGTTGGAGGGCGAAGGGCACGAACGGGCTGCCCGGCCGCTTCTCAATCAGTTGGGAAAACTGGGCAACGGCTTCGGCGTAGTCACCCTTCTTGAGGGTCAGGTCCGCTTTCTGGAACAGGGCCCCGTCGGCGTAGCGCGACTTGGGAAACTGCGCGGCGTTGTCGAGCGCTTTCTTGGCTTCCGCGTCCTTGCCCTGGATGCCCAGGATGATGCCCTTCTGGTAATACGCGTAGTCCTTGTCGGCGATGTTCTGGGCAATGGCCAGGTCGTAGTGACGCACCGCTTCAGCGTAGTCTTTGGTCACGTAGTAGCAGTCGGCCAGCCGGACGACCGCATCCTGGTAGTAGAGCTTATTGGGCGCGTTTTGCAGGCGGGTGGTGTACTCGCGGAAATGCACCAGCGCCTTTTCGTATTCCTTGCGGTTGTAGTACGCGTAGGCAATGCCGTAGCGGCTCTTGAGCACGTAGTCGTCGACGGTGGATTTGGCGCCTTCTTCGGCCCGGCGGAACACCGTGGCGTAGCTGGCAATGGCCTCCTCGAACTGGCGCCCCGCCGAGTGGGCCTCCCCTTTCCAGAAATGGGCCGCCAGCACCAATCCTCCGTCCACCGGGTTGCGCACCGACTTGTCGAAGAGAGGGACGGCTTCGGTAAAGCGCTCGTTGTTGAAGCTAGTCACGCCCTGGTTATAGGTGACACGCTGGTAAGCGGCCTGCGTGCGCGGGGTGGGCGTGGGAATGCTTTCGATGTGGGCGATGGCTTCGGCGTAGTTGTTGGAATTGAGATAGGCTTCGCTCAACAGTTCGCTGGCTTCCGATTCGTGAGGACTCTTGGGATAGCTTTTCCGGAATTCCTTCAGGGCCGTGATGGCCTCGGCGTTATTACCCAGTTCGTAGAGCACCTTCACGTGGTTGAAACTCGCTTCTTCCTGCACTTGCCGGTTGGCCTTTCCCTGCCGGGCCTGGTCGAAAGCGGTGAGCGCAAAGGGCTTGTTGTTGGTTTGCAGGTACGACATCCCCAGGTAGTAGGCCGCGTACTGGCCGAGCGTGTCCTTCGACGAAGCAATGCTTTTGAAGGCATTGGCCGCTTCGGCGTAGTCTTTGGTCAGGTAGTACGAATGCCCGATGCGGTACTGCACCTCCGGGGAGGGTTTGGCCTTGCGGCCGGGGGAGGCGTACTGCTTGAAGAAGGGCGCGGCCTTGTCGTAATCGCCCTTGCGGTAGTAGGCTTCGGCGGTCAGCAGGGAAAGTTCGTCGGCATTCTTGAGCGTCTTCGCCGGCGCACCGCCCGACGACGCACCCGCTTCACTGCCGGCCAGCGCCGATTCGGTGTAGGCCAGCAGTTCGTCGTACCGTTGCTGTTTGTAGTACACGTTGGCCACCATGTAGGGCACTTCGGCTTGGTAAGCCGGGTCTTTCTCGGCCTTTTTCAGATCGGTCAGGGCCTCCTCGTACTGGCCCCGCTTGTAGTTGCTGTAGCCCGCGTAGTAATTGGCGGCGGAAGTGTAGGGGTGGCTGGACCGCTTGAGTTCATCGAACAGGGGATCGGCTTTGGCGAAGTCCTGCTTGCTGAAATGCGTATAAGCCAGCTTGAACTTCATTTCCGTGCGTTGCGAACGGTCGAGTTGGTCAGCGTCCACCTTGGCAAAGTACTCCAGGGCTTTGTTGTAGTCTTTCTTGGCGAAGTAAAACCCGCCCAATTCGTAGTAGGCGAATTGGGCTTTGGGATGCTGCGGGTAGTCGGCAATGAAGCGCTCGATCCGGGTTTCGGCGTCGGGGTAGTAGAGGTACAGGGCGCAAACGCCGGCGTAGTACTGCGCATCCGCCACCTTCAGGTTGGGCGTGCCCGATTGAGTCGCCAACCGGATATACGCCTCAAAAGCTTGCTGGGCCGCGCCGTACTTCTGCTTGTCGAACAGTTCGAGGCCAGTGCGGTAGTGGGTTTCGTCGGCGGTCTGGTTGAGGGTGGCTTGCGCCAGGGTGGTACGGGGAGCGAGGAGAAAAGTCCCGCCGCCGAGGAAAAAAAACGGCAGCGTACGGATCAGAAAAAGATGGTTGCGCATCGGCGGCCGAAAATAAGGGATTTGCGAATCAAACTCAAAAGTAACGTAATCTGAGCCGGAGTTTGTATTCAGGAAATTTTCCGGAAAACATTTTTTTGGAAGAAAGCAGTTTTTGAGCGGCCAACCGAATCGCTGTAAGATACTGAGTGGGGGCGCGTTGTCAAACCTGGTGAAGCAACGCGGCCCGGGCGAATATAGTACTACCCCAATCCAAAAAGAATTCGTTGGGGGAAGTACCGAAAGCCAAAAATTAGTTGCTTTCCCGAAATTCTCTCCCATTTAAACCCAATCAACCATCGATGTAGCGGTATCCGCCATGACGGGATCGTTTCAGGATTCCTGAACTTCCAGTTGGGAGGACGTGCGGCTCAGTAACCATCCACTGATCGCACCGCCTCGAAAAACTGCTTCAGCTTCCCGGCGTCCAGGTTACCGTCCGTCCGAACGCCACTGCACAGGTCCAGGCCGAAGGGACGAACCGTTTCGACGGCTTGCCGGACGTTGTCGGCGCGCAGGCCACCCGCCAGGAAAACGGGCACGTCCAGGCTTTCGCGGATGCGACGGCTGATCTCCCAGTTGTGCACGCGGCCCGTGCCACCCAGTTCCTTTACATCCAGCGTAGGATTGCCCGAATCGAGCAGCACCGCGTCCACGTGGCGGGCCACCCGATCGGCTTCGGCCACGGACTCCTCCCCCACCACGTGGATCACCTGCACGAGGCTGATTCCCGGCAAGGCCTCCCGGATTTCGTCGTAGCTTCCCTCGCTTAGTTGATCCACCAGTTGAATGGTGTTGGTGCGGACCCGCCGCTGGTGGGCAATGATCGATTGGGCGCTGGTTTCGCTGGTCAGCAGAAAGGAGGCCACGGGCGGGGGAATGAGGCGGGCGATTTCCCGGATGACTTCGTCGGAAATGATGCCGGGTCCGCTGGGCATGCGGGCGACCAAGCCCAGGGCCGACGCGCCGCCCGCGATGGCCTGCCGGGCTTCTTCCGCGCTGCTGATGCAGCAAATCTTGATTCGGGGACGTGAAGTGGGTTGCACGCGGGTTGTTTGGTGATTGGGCTCCGAAGATTTTGAAGCAGCCCGTGAAATGTTGGTCATCCAGCTGGTATTTCCGTACGTTATCCCTTTTAACAGGGTTGGGTTCCAGTTCGGATTTGCTTCCCGTTTTTTGCTCCTGGATGGCTTTCCAGGTAACCTTAGACGGCAACGGTAGACCCATGCAAGCCCGCCGTCCGGGAATTGGTTTACTTCTTTTTTCGCGAAAATACCCTTAAGTTGGTGCTCGAAAACTAAACCGATCACCTCAACTTCCCCAACGGACATGGAAAAGCTGGGAACTTACCCGCAGCAGTTCATCTCCGTGGCCCTGCGCTACCTGCCTTCCTTGCTGCTGGCCCTCTTCGTGTTGGCGGTTGGCTGGTGGCTGATCGGTTGGCTCCTCCGCCTGGCTTCGAAGGCGATGGCCCACCTGGACGTATCCTTACGCACCTTCCTGACCAGTCTGGTCAGCGTTGCCCTCAAGGTGCTGTTGCTCATCAGCGTGGCGGGAATGATCGGCATTCAGACTACCTCCTTCGTCACCATTCTGGGGGCGGCGGGCCTGGCGGTGGGTTTGGCCTTACAGGGATCGCTGTCCAACTTCGCCGGCGGCGTGCTCATCCTCATCTTCAAACCCTTCCGGGTGGGCGACGTGATCGAGGCGCAGGGCCAATCGGGGGTAGTGAAGGAGATTCAGATCTTCAGCACCATCCTGCTCACCCCGGTGGGCAAAACGGTGATTCTTCCCAACGGGGTGTTGTCCAACAATACCATCGTCAACGCAACGGCGGAAGGAAGGCTGCTGGCGGAGGTGCGCGTGGAGCTGGATGGCCGGACGGATTTTGATCGGGTGCGCGAAGTAGCGATGGGCATCCTCCGGGAAGACGGCCGCATCCTGACCGATCCCGCCCCGGGCGTGGGCATCGCGGTGCTGAAGCCGGGTGCCATCGTGGTCAGCATCGCGGCCCACACGCGGGTGGCCGATAATTTGGCCGTGGCGGGCAGCCTGACGGAAAAAATCAAGAAGGCTTTCGAGCAGAATGATTTCCTGATTCCCCAAACGCATACGTTCGTGCACCACGTGAACCAAACCCCGCCCGGTGGGTGAACGACGGGTTGGTACCGTTAGGCTCCTTTCTTGTCTTCCAGACGAATGAGCCGGATCTCAAATTCTTTAAACCGCTGATCGTATTCCGTGTTTCGGTCAAGAACCCGGTAGAAAGTATCCAACGCTTCTCCCACGCGGCTGGCCAGGTGCTCCATCTATCGGCGCGTTTCCCGGTTTTCCGCCAGCAAATCCACCAGAATCTCGGAATGTTTCGTCAACAACGACGACTGCTCGGTCAGCAAAGCGGAGTGTTGCTGCAAGCTGGTGGAGTGCTGCTGCAAGATGGTGGCGTGTTGCTGCAAGATCGCCGTGTGTTGGTCCTGCTTCTGCACCATTTCAGTCAGCAATTCGACAATTCGTTCTTCATTTTTCATTGCTCAAGATGGCTTCTCACCCAAAGGTAAGGGGTTGACTTGGGTCAACCAACTCGTTCTGCGTTGCTTCCAGCCGGTTTCATTTCTCCAGGTAGCCACCTTGGTTGATGCGGCCAAATTTCCCGCTCATTCCGCGAGGAATTTCAGGTACAGGTGCGGCTGTTGGGCGCATTGCCGCGCCAGTTCGATGATGCGGTCCAGCAAGGTCACGGTTTCGGGCGTGCGGGCGTTGACTTTGGCGCGCTCCAGTTCGTCCGCCAGTACGGCCGCCTGCGCAAACGTAAAAATCGTGTCGCCGTAGGGGTCCACGTAGCCCATCAACTGGTACTCCTCGTCGTCGAGACCCGGAATCAGGGGCCGCAGCAGGTCGTGATCCTCGGCATACCCCACTTCAAAACCCTCGTCGTCTTCCAGACGGATGATCATACGGTTGTAAATTATTAGTTATCAATTATTAATTGTTAATTATCAATAAAGAATGGGTCAAATGCTGGCAATTGCCAGCAACTTCTTAAACTTGGTGCTGGCGTAGCTGGTACGTAGGCTGAACGCTTTTACGGCAAGTCGTTAGTGAAACACAAACCGTAAACATTCGTTCCCGCTCTCTGTTCATTGATAATTGATAACCGATAATTGATAATTTATAACCGTATGCGTTTGTTCACTTTCCTGGTGGGATTGTTTTTCGGTTTTCCGTTCCTGACCGAGCGGAATGCCGCCCGGGCGCACCCGTTCACGGCGCCCGCGCCCGGGCTGCAATTCATCCGCAACGACGGCCAGTGGGACCGCGACATTCAGTACCGGGCCAACCTGCCCGGTGGCTTTCTGTTCCTGCGGGCCACTTCCTTGCAGTACGTCTTCTACGATGCCAGGGCGGTAAGCGCCGCGCACCATCCCGGGGCGTCCTCCCAGGCCAGGGCCGACAACCAGGTGCCCGCTGCTTTCATCCGCGCCCACGGCTACCGCGTCGAATTTGTCGGGGCAAGTCCGGGTGCCACCCTGGAAACCGCGCAACCGAGCGCAGAAAAGAGAAATTACTTTTTGGGGAAAGACCCGGACCGCTGGGCTTCCGACGTGTCCGCTTTCGGGGAAATCACGTACCGGAATCTGTACCCGGGCGTTGACTTACGGCTCTACCCGCACCAGAGCTCCCTCAAATACGAATTCCTGGTGGCTCCCGACGC